>NZ_DASWTD010000029.1:0-7046 GCF_036402335.1 Sphingopyxis sp.
TCGCCAGATCGTCCGAGGGCTGGTGCCCGGCGGCGAGGACGATGAACGCCTTCACCACCTCACCGCGCGTCGGATCGGGGCTGGCGACGACGGCGCTTTCGGCAACCGCTTCATGCTCGAACAACACGCTTTCGACCTCGAACGGCCCGATGCGATAACCCGACGACAGGATCACGTCGTCGGCACGGCCGACGAACCAGAAATAGCCGTCCTCGTCGACAGTCGCGCGGTCGCCGGTCAGATACCAGCCGTCGCGAAATACGCTGGCGGTGCGGTCGGGATCGCCGCGATAGCCGAGAAACAGGCCGGGCGGGCGGCGCTCTTCGACCCGCAACGCGATGTCGCCTTCTTCACCGGGTGGCAGCACGGCGCCGTCGTGGCCAATCACCGCGAGATCGATACCGGGCGTCGGGCGTCCCATCGCGCCCTGCCGCGCAGCACCGGCGCGGTTGCAGCAGAGCAGCACCGTTTCGGTCTGGCCATAGCCGTCGTGGATGTCGAGCCCCGTTGCCTGTTTCCAGAGGTCGATCACCTCGGGATTGAGCGGCTCGCCGGCGCTGACGCAATGACGCAGGCGCGGGAATTTGCGACCGCCGAGGTCGGCGCGTACGAACATGCGGTAAGCGGTCGGCGGCGCGCACAATGTGGTGATCGGATAACGTTCGAGCAGGTCCATCGCGGCGACCGGGTCGAACCCCGGCGCGTGGTTGACGAAGATCGCGGCGCCCATCAGCCAGGGTGCGAACAGGCTGCTCCACGCCGCCTTGGCCCAGCCGGTATCGGACATGTTCCAGTGCAGGTCGCCAGGCCCGAGGTCGAGCCAGAAGCGGCCGGTGATCTCGTGCGCGAGCGGATAGCCGGCGCCGTGGATCGTCATCTTGGGCTGGCCGGTCGTGCCGCTGGTGAAATAGCAGAGCGCGGGATCGTCGAATGCGGTGTCGGCGATCTCGGCGAGCGGGGCGGCAGCAGCCTTTGCTGCGCCAAAGTCGATCCAGCCCGGCCGGTCGCCACCGACATGGATCAATGGGATCGCCGCATCGACCGGCGTTTCGTCGACACGCGGCGCAACATCGACCCCGGCGACGATACAGCGCGCATTCGCGGCTTCGCAGCGATAGGCGATATCCTTGGGCGTGAGCTGGACGGTGCCGGGCGACGCGATCGCGCCGAGCCGCAGGCACGCGATCATCAGCTCCCACCATTCGATTTCGCGCGACATGAGGATCAGCACCGTGCCACCGGGGCCGACCCCCGCCGCCTTCAGCACCGTGGCGGCGCGCGCGCCATGGTCCGACAGTTCGGCAAAGCTGCGATCGATCACCGTGCCCGCGCCGTCGGTCCACAGCATCGCGCGATCACCCGGTCGTTCCTTTGCCAGCCGGCCCAACGAGTCGCGCGCGAAATTATAATGGGTTGGCGGATTCCAGTCGAACGTTTCGCTCATCCGCCGCGCGCCACGTTGATGACCGACAATTGCGTATATTCGGCGAGCCCTTCCTCCGATTGCTCGACCCCGAGCCCCGATGACTTCACCCCGGCCATCGGGATATGCGGCCCGATCGCGACATGCTGGTTCACCCACACCGATCCGCTTTCGATCCGGTCGGCGACCGCGACCGCGCGGTCGACGTCGCGCGACCACACCGAGGCACCGAGGCCATAGGGCGACGCATTGGCGCGTGCGACGACATCGTCGATGTCCGAATAGCGGATCACGGGCAGGATCGGTCCGAACTGTTCCTCGTCGACGATCTCGTCGCCGTCGGTCACGTCCCGCACGATCGTCGGGCGCAGGAAATATCCGGCGCGGTCGATGATGTCGCCGCCCGCAACGATCGTCCCGTCGCGGCGCGCGCGTTCGAGGAAGCCCTTCACCTTCTCATATTGCGCCTTGTTCTGGATCGGTCCGATCTGCGCGCCCTGTGCGAGACCATCGTCGACCACCGCCGCCTCAGCAAGGCGCGCGAGCTCGTCGCACATCGCGTCATAAATGCTGTCGTGGACATAGGCGCGCTTGATCGCGAGGCACACCTGTCCGCAGTTGAGGAAGGCGGCATTGAAGATGCCCTGCGCGGTCGCGCGCACATCGACATCGTCGAGCACGATGCCGGGATCGTTGCCGCCAAGCTCGAGCGTCAACCGCTTGAGCCCGTCGGCGGCGCTCGCCATGATCTTCTTGCCGGTCGCGGTCGATCCGGTGAAGCCGACCTTGGCGATGCGCGGATCGGCGGTCAGGTAGCCGCCGAGATCGTTGGCGTCGGTGATGATGTTGACCACGCCTGCGGGGAAGATGCCTTGGCACAATTCGCCGAGCATCAGCGCGCAGACGGGCGTCGTCGGCGCGGGTTTCAGCACGATCGTATTGCCCGCGATCACCGCCGGACCGATCTTCCAGCAAGCGACGAGCAGCGGAAAATTCCACGCGATGATCCCCGCGACGACGCCGAGCGGCTTGCGGCGGACCTGGATCAACCCGGTCGCATCGTCCTGGATTGTCCGTTCGGCGATTTCCAGCGTCGCATAGTGGCGCAGATAGCCCTCGGCCCACGCGATCTCGCCCTGCGCCTCGGCGAGCGGCTTGCCTTGTTCCTGCGTCAGCGCGCGGGCGAGCTTGTCGGCATTCGCCACGATTGCGTCGGCCAGCGCGCTGACCTTGGCCTGTCGCTCGGCCATCGGGGTTTCGGCCCAGCCGGGAAAAGCGGTCGCGGCGGCTTCGATCGCCTCGTCGGCCTGCCGTTCGGACGCACGCGCGACGGTAGCGAAGACCTCCTCGGTCGCAGGATTGATGACGTCCATTTGGTGGTCGCCGTCGACCAGCCGGCCATCGATCAGCATCTTGTAATCAGACATCCCTTCTCTCCGATCAGAATTTCATGCCTACGGTCACGCCGTAGGTCCGCGGAGTCCCGGCATGGTTATAGTCGAAACCGAAGCCCGCGAGCAGGTCGACGCGCGAGGTGAAGTAGAATTTGTTGGTCAGGTTCTTGCCCCACACCGAAGCATTCCAGCGCCCGTCGGCCGACTCCCAGTCGATGTGCCCGGCCAGCAGGACATAGCTGTCCTGCCGCAGCCGGGGAATGTTGAGCACCTCGAAATACTGGCTCGACGAATAGTTGATGTCGCCGTGCAGGCTGAGCTTGCCGCTCGAGCTGTCCATCACCGTCGCATCGATCCCGCCGGTGAAGGTGAACTTCGGCGCGTTCGACAGGTTGTTGCCGCGGACATCGACGCCGCTGACGATGCCACGCTTGATCTTGGTGTCGAGCAGGCCGACGCCGGCGCGCAGCGTCACCATGTCGGTCGCACGAACGGTCAGCTCGGCCTCGCCGCCGAGGATACGCGAGCGCGGAATGTTGAGCAAAGTCTGCGCCGCGGTCGCGGGATCGATATTGATGAACTGCTGGTTGCTGTACGAATAATGAAAGGCCGCCATGTTGAGCGTGACACGGCGGTCGGCGAACTGGCTCTTCAGACCCAGTTCGAAGGCTTCGATTTTTTCGGCTTCCGCGACCGACAGTTCGGACGGATCGAAAAAGGCCTGCGCGTTGAAGCTCGGCGCGCGATAGCCGCGGCTGTAATTGCCATAGACCATCACGTCGGGATTGATCTTATAGTCGGCGCCGATCTTGCCCGACAGATTTTCCTGACTGTAATCGAGCCGCGACGGCGGGATCAGGTTCATCACCAGCACGCCGTTCGGGCCAAAGGCATTGGCCTCGAAATTGCTCTGTGTCCCCTTGTCGTGCGTGAAGCGGAGGCCGCCGCGCAGGGTCAGCTGGTCGGTCAGCTCGAAACTCACGTCCGAATAGATCGCGTAGCTTTTCTTGAGCTGGTCGAAGCTGTTGCGGAACAGGCAGCCCAGCGGAAAGCCGATCGCGCAGTCGGCATCGGTCACGCCGGGCAGCCCGTCGGAGTCGATGTCCTTGCCGATCTCGAACGTCGTTTCGTTATAGACCTTCTCGCGATTGAAATAGGCGCCGAGGATGAAGTTGAACGGACCGCCGAAGTCGCTCGTCAGGCGCAGGTCCTGCGCGAATTGCGTCGCCCGGTCGGTGTAGGGGATTTCAAGCAGCTCGGTCGCCGTACCATCGGTATCCTCATAGAAATTCAGCCGCCCCTTGTCCCACGAGGTCACGCTGGTGATCGCGAGCGTGTCGCTCAAATCGACCGTACCCGTCAGCGACACCGACCAGGTGCGCGCGCGGCGGCGATCGGTGACATTCGCCTCGATCTCGCGCCGCCCGAGCCCCGGGCGGTTCACTGCCTCGGGCTGGGCATAAATGCCATAGTTACGCGGGTTCTGGTAGCTGGTCGAGGCGCGCAGGATGAAGCGCGCGCTGTCGCTCGGTTCGAACAGCAGGCTGCCGCGCACGCCATATTCGCGCACGCTCGCGAGATCGGGCTCGCCGGGAAGCTGGTTCTTGAACCAGCCATCGGCACGCGCGAAGGTAAAGGCGACGCGCGCCGCCAATGTCTCGCCGAGCGGCACGCTCACCGCGCCATTGGCTTCGTAGCGGTTGTAGTTGCCGTAGCCGAGATTGAGATAGCCTTCGGTATCGCCGAGCACCGGGGTGCGGCTGATCAGGTTGACCGCGCCGCCAGTGGTGTTCTTGCCATAAAGCGTGCCCTGCGGACCGCGCAGAACCTCGACGCGCTCAAGGTCATACATCGCCACGCCGAGGAAGGCGAAATTGCCCTTGTAGACCTCGTCATAATAGGTCGCGACGGGGCTTGCCTGATTGAGACTGTAATCGGACATCGACACGCCGCGCAGCGCAAAGATCGGGGTGTTGTCGCCGACGGTCGAGGTGAGCTGGAGGTTGACGATCTTGCTCGCGAGTTCATCGGCCTGCGTCACCCGCTGGCGTTCGAGCGAGTCGCCACCGAGCGCACTGACCGCGATGGGTACGTCCTGCAGACGTTCCGACCGCTTCTGCGCGGTGACGACGATATCGGTGCCGTCGACCGTTTCGACGGCGGCGACGGCTTCGGCAGCGGTTTCGGTCGCAGCCTCCTGTGCCAGCGCCGGTACGGAAACGCTTGCGAGAAGCAGGGCCAGCGCCGGGCGCGCGACGCGGCGCCCCGCTACCTTGGTCGTCATTACCTTGGTCATCGAAAATCCTCCCCTGTTCTTATTTCTGTTGTTTTGGTTCCGGAGCGAAGCGCGCGACCATGCCCGCCCGTATCGTCATCGCCTCCGTGCGCAGCGGCTTCAGCCGCAGGCGCGCGACTTCGGCGGCTGTGTAAGGTTTGAAATCCGCAGGCACATTCGCCGCGTCGAACCGCACGAGCGACCAGTTCACCACTTCGGCCAGATCGGCGTCGGACAGCGCGGCGGTCGCGACGCCCGGAACCTGTACCAGATATTCGCGGCCGCCCGGCACGTGCAGGAACTTCGCGACGAACCCCGCCATCGTCGGCGTGGTCTGCGGCGTCCCGGTTGCATCGGCGCGATGGCATCCCTGGCACGACAGCATCCAGTTCTGCTTCGCGCGCGCCGGATTGGCGACGCCCGGGATCGCTTCCGGACCGCTCCACGCCGGGGTCGTCACGGCCGCTCCGGTCGCCACGATCAGCGCGGATACGGCCAGCCATTTCATTTGCCCGCGGCGGCCGGCTGGAGGCGCCCCACTGCGGCGGAATTGAGCGCCGCGCTACCTGCCCGGTATCCGGCGATCTCGCGCGGAGTGAAGGCCTTCGCCGATCCGCCACGAACCACATGGTTCAGCACCGCCGCGACCTGCGCATCGTTGAGCCCGGCCTGCGCGGGCATCATCCCGCGATAGGGTTTGCCTTCGACCGTGATCGGCCCCGACACGCCGCGGATCACGACCAGCGCGAGATAGCGGCGCCCGGCAGGGGTTCCAGCCAGCGCACGCACGTCGGACTTCAGCGGCGGAAAGGCGCCCGGAACCCCCGCGCCGTTCGCCAGATGGCACGCGGCGCAGCGCTTGTAGATCGTCGCGCCGTCATCGGCCGCCATCGCGGGTCCGGCGGCCGCAAATCCGGTCACCGCCAGCAGGATCGCCCACCCCCGCATCACTGTTGCTCCAGCGCAACGCCGAGGATCACCGCGGTCGAGCAATTATAGATCGCGCTCGACGTGCCGAGACACCAGTTGATGTCGTTGTTCGCCTGCGGACGCACCATCGGCCGGTCGCGCTCGTTGCGGTTGCACAGGCAGCGCCCGCACGAGGATTTGCCGCAGCAATCGTTATAGCTGATGATATAGGCACGGTTGTCGGCGGGGTTCAGGCAGGTGCCGATCCAGGTGATCGGCGACATTTCGGTCCCCGGCGGGCAACTGCTCGCGGTGCCGCCGCAGCAACTGCAGAGGAAACCGTCGATCGCGCAATAGCGCCAGTAATCGCACTGCGTCTGGTCGCCCGGATCCTGCGGGTTGCCTGTCGTCTGCGGCGCGACCGGATCACCGCCGCCGCCGTGGCCATGCCCCTGCGCCTGCGCGCGCGACACGGGCAGCACCGGGATCACCGCCGCGCCGGTCAGCGCACCGCCGATCAGCGTCAGCAGGCTGCGCCGCGAGGTCGCGCGCGCGACCCGCCGCGTCATCTTTTCCGAAAATTTGTCCAGTCCCGACATATCTATCCCCTTCTTGTCGCAGCCGGCGCGATCAGCCGCGCGCGAGATATTCCTGGATCGATGCGACGCGGCGTTCCTTGGCCTCGAACAGGCTCTCCAGATGCTCGCGATTGTTGACGAGGCCGAGCGAGGCGATGTTGCCTTCCTCGTCGATCAGCACCGCGTAAGGCAGCTTCGATACGCCAAGCTTGCGGCCGAGATCTTCGGACAGGACATAGTCGAAACCCGCCAGTCCCTCGGCCATCACCAGCCGGCGGTGTGCGGCGGCGTCGCCGTCACTCGCCAGCACCACGTCGAGCCAGCCGCGCTCGGCTCCGCTCGCCGAACGGACCACGGGAAGCAACGTCTTGCACACCGGGCAATCGGGCGAGAGGAAGAAGATGAGCTGGCCGCGGCGATGGCGCTTGCCACCAATCGCAACCTCCTTGCCCTCGAGCGTCGCGAGC
>NZ_DASWTD010000030.1:0-4012 GCF_036402335.1 Sphingopyxis sp.
CACGCGCCCGCCTTCGGTCTGTGTCGCCCATATGCCGGTGATATCGGCGGCGGATGCCGCGGCGGGCAGGGCGCATGCAGCGGCCAGCGTGAGAGCAACCCGCTTCATGCGGCCATTTCCTTGGGCTTGCCGGCTTCAAGCAGACGGAGTGCATCCTTGAGCAACGAGCGGTCGTCGATTTCCCACGGATGGAAGCCCGGCTTGATATAGGTAAAGATGCTGAGCCCCATTGCGCGCATCAGGCCCTTGCGGCCGTAGAGCCACGCCAGCAGCCCTTTCCATGTCGCCCAGTCGTTGCGCCCGTCCTGGCGCAGCAGGTCGGCGGTGTTGCGGAAGATGACATAGTGGAAACGCAGCGAGGTCAGGATCATCACGACGCTGCGCTTCAGCCAGCGGCGAAACGGGGTCATGGTCCGGGTCGCATGGAGGTAGGTGTCGAAGGCAACGGCCTTATGTTCGATTTCCTCGATCGCATGCCATTGCCACATCCGCCGGGCTTCGTTCGACGCACCGCCCAGATGTTCGGGGTTCGCCAGCGCATCATGCGCGAGCGTCGCGGTGAAATGTTCGAGCGCGCAGGTCCCTGCGAGCTGCTGGATCGGTGAACGGCGCTTCGCCCAGGCGATCGTCCGGCGAGCACGATCCTCGGCCGACGCGATATCGAATCCTGCGTCCTGCGCCTGGCGATTGAACACCACATGTTCGCGCGAATGCATCGATTCCTGATACAGGAAATCGTCGATCTGACTGCGCAGGGGCTCTGCCGTCCCGTCGCGATAATGGCGCACCGCAGTCATGAAGAATTTCTCGCCCACCGGAAAGGTCGAGGACAGGGCGTTGAAAAAGGCGGTGCGGCCGGGGTCGTTGCTGTGCCACCAGCGCGGGGGCGCGTCGTCGCGTCCGAATTTCAGGTCGCGCTTTTCGATATGCAGGTCGTCGGGTGTACGGATGGGGAAAGTCATAGGTACCTCTCTCAGCGACTCAAGTTACATTGACATCAATGTTTATATCACCTTGGAGCGCGGTCTGCAAGGGCGCGACTGGCCAAACGCTTTTTCAGGGCTTTCGGGCCCCCGGCCGACGATGACGTGACAATCGCGCGCTTTGCGGTAAGGCTCTTCGGCAGAAAGCTCCCGTGGGCGCGACGGCTGCAAAGGATCAGGAAATGTACAAGCAAGCGCCACCGCGCCAAAAACGGCGCAAGCGTTCGGGGGAGGAAGTTCGCGAGGAAGGCCTGGCGGCCGCGCGGCGCCTGCTGCTCGATGGCGGACCGGCGGCCGTGACGCTGGCCAATGTGGGTCAGGAAATCGGCATGTCGCACGCCAACGTCCTCCATCATTTCGGATCGGCTGCCGGTTTGCAGTCGGCGCTGATGGGATCGATGGTCAACGATCTTGCCAATGCCTTCGACAATGTCGTTGACCTCCTTAAAACCGATGCCGCAGCGCCGCGGACGATCGCCGACCGCGTGTTCGACGCATTCGACAAGGGTGGCGCCGGACAACTCGCGGCCTGGATCGTGTTGTCGGGCGATCTTGAACATCTGGAGCCCGTGCGCGACGCGGTCCGCGGACTGGTCGATGCGATCGTCGGCCAGTCGACTGACGATGCCGCGAACGAGCGGGTGCGCGCTGCGGTGCTGATGCTGGCGATCGGCGCGTTCGGCGATGCGGTGATCGGCCCGTCACTGCGCAACATGCTGGATCAGAAAGACGATGCGATGCGCGACCTGATTGCGCGCATCCTGCCCCTGTTCCTGATCCCCAGCGGTATCCCGCCTGCTGCGTCCTGAATCGGACAAGGCGGTTTCAGCGCAACCCGCCGGTGTCGTGAGGCAGGCGGGTCCGCCAGCGTTCGCCGAGCTCGATCCGGTCGAAGATATGTCGCCCCTGCGTCAGCAATATCGTGCCAAGGCTTGCACACAGGAATGCGGCGACGGCGAGGAAGAGCGCGTCGATGCCGGGATCGGGGTGCGGTCCCGACAGATGAAGCGCGGCGAGTCGCCAGACAGCGAGCGAGGAAGCGCCGCCGAGCAACGCGCCGCCCAACCGCAATCCGGTGTCGATCCGTTTTTCGCGATGCCCGTCGTACATGCTACATTCCTCGATGTAGCCATCCAGTTATGCCCGCGCGCATAGGGTTTCGAGATCGAATCCGCTGCTTCGCATAGTCATCGCATAGAGTTTTTCGTCGAGCCGGGCCGGTCAGCTGTCGCCGAGAAGTCGATAGCCGACACCGAGTTCGTTGGCGATGACGCTGCCCACCGCGCCGGGCGCCTCGAGTTTTTGGCGCAGGTTGCGAATGACGATACGCAGATATTCGACCGGCGCGTCTTCGCTGCCGTGCCAGGCGGCGGCGAGGATGCGCTGGTGCGTGACGACGCGCCCGACATTGGCCGCGAGCAGCGCGAGCACGTCATGCTCCTTGCGCGTCAGATGTGCCTCGACCCCGTCCCGCCGCGCGATCCGCTGGTCGAGATCGACTTCCAGATCGCCCCTGCGGAAAATCCTCGGCGCGGTTTCGGACACTCCGCGATGGCGAAGCGCCACGCGCAGGCGCGCCAGCAATTCCTCGCCGTCGAAGGGCTTGGTCACATAGTCGTCGGCGCCAAGGTCGAGCGCCGCCACCTTCTGGTCGGTGGCATCGCGCGCCGAGACCACAAGGATGACCGTGTCATTCCCCTTTTTGAGGAGCTGGACGAGTTCGAGACCGTCGCGGTCGGGCAGGCCGAGGTCGAGCAGCACGGCGTTGGGCTTTTCGATCGCCGCGAGGGCGAGGGCGCTTCGCCCGTCGACGGCTTCGACGACCTGATGCCCGGCGCGTTCGAGCGTGTTGCGGAGCAGGCGGCGGATCGACAATTCGTCATCAACCACCAGAATCTTGGCGGACATCAGACCTCGCTTTCCTGATCAGTGCTGCGGACAATGAGTGCGGAGGGAAAGCAGAGGCTGAAGCGCGCGCCGGTCCGGTCGGTCCGGTTCTCCGCCTCGACGGTCATTCCCATCGCTTCGGAAAAAGCCTTCACGATGGCGAGCCCGAGCCCGGTGCCGCCGACCGCGCGGTCCGAACCCTCGAACCGGCGGAAGGTTTCGAACACTTCGCCTTCGCGCCCCGGCGGCAGCCCGGGGCCTTCGTCGATGACCGAAAGTCTGAGCGTGCCAAAGCTATGCACGCCCTCGATGATGATCGGCGTGCCCGGATCGGCATAGCGGCCGGCATTGTCGAGCAGGTTCAACAGACAGTGATGCAAAAGCTGCTGATCGACCTTGACGAGCGGCATCGCGGGCGGGACTGCGAGCTGGATAGGGTGGCCTTCGAGCGACCGCCGCGCATCGTGCGCCGCGCCGGCGACCGCGTCGGTCAGATCGACCGCTTCGACCTTCAGGTTGAGCGCACCGGCCTCGACCCGCGCCATGTCGAGCAGGTTCGCAACGAAGCGGTTCAGCCGCGCGGCTTCGGCCTCGATCGTTCCGATCAGTTCGGGGGTGGCGCCATGGTGCAGTTCGGCCGCCGCCGCCATGACCGCAGTGAGCGGGGTGCGGAGATCGTGGCTGACCGACGAGAGCAGCGCGGCGCGAAGCCGGTCACGGGTGCGCACGACGTCGACGTCGCGCATTTCCTCTTCGAGCCGGAGCCGTTCGAGCGCGAGCGCGGCCTGGTCGACGAGGCTGGTGAGGAGGGGCAACTGGTCGGGACGCAGCGGATCCTCGCCATTCTCCCGCGCCAGACCGAGCACGCCCTGTACCTTGTCGCCGGCACGAAGCGGCTGGAAATACCAATCGGAGGCGGCGAGCGTGCCCGATCCCTTGCCGGTCGGGGTCGCATTGTCATACGCCCATTGCGCCGCGGCGAGCTCCATCGTTTCGAGCCTGAACTGGAGGCCGCTCGCCGCCTGGACGACGAGCCCGGTCCCGCTGGGGACCAGCAGAACGGTGCGCAGGTCGAAAAGGCGCGCGACATCCTCGCAGATCGCGCGCGCGAGTTCGACGGGCTCGCCCAGCGGAGTCAGGCG
>NZ_DASWTD010000031.1:0-7208 GCF_036402335.1 Sphingopyxis sp.
TGGCCTGATAGGCATTCCTGCCCCGGTTCATGTGGGTCAGGTTGAATCTCCGGACGGCGCGCAATGCGCGAGGAGATGCAAGGAAGCTGCGGGTGGATGCGGCGCCGCGGACTTTGATGCCGAAAATGTCCGCGCCGCGCGGAAAAAAGCAGCCGACGTCTTCGGGTCTCCGGACGCATCGTTCGAGGAAGAGATCGTCCACCTGCTCGCGCACAAGCGACCCGTCGCGCGTAAAATCCGAAAGATGGACGATGAACCTCGACCGGATATCCTCGCCGTCGGCGTAGAGCGTGAACAGTTCCATCCAGCTCGCATTGACGCGGACCAGCGGTTTGTCCGAAGTCGAGGGCAGGCACGAGACCGACCAGTAATAACGCTCGGTCATACGCGGCACGGGAAGACAGGTTTCGCCGTAGAGCGCGAGAATCTCCAGGACCTCCTGTGCCTGCGGGCGTCGAAGCAGCTTTTGAAAGCGCGCCGCATATTTGAACCGTTGCTCGATCGACTCGGGGCGCTCGTCGGCATCGGGGGCGCCGCCCCTTCCCTCCATCCAGTCATTCTGTTGCTCGATATCCAGAAACTGGCGCAGCCCCTTGATGCTTTGGCGAGATGTCATGCTCATCCCGGAACAATGGGAGACGCGCCGCCGATCATCAATATCCTGTTTGAACCGCTGGCTTCCGACGTCGACGGCGGGGACCCGCTCCTCCAGCGCAAAATAATCGCCGATTCACCTTGGCGCGCGGCGCTTTGTCGACCTAGGGTCAGGGCAGGAGAGAAATGCCGATGCCCGAAGCCCAGCCGCAGAGCCATCCCGAAATCCGCGAAGCGGTGCGCCGGCTGTGCGCCGGGTTTCCGGGCGAATATTGGCAGGCGCTCGACCGCGACCGCATCTATCCCGCCGAATTCGTCCGCACGCTGACCGAGGCCGGTTTCCTGTCGATCCTGATCCCCGAAACCTATGGCGGGTCGGGCCTCGGCCTCGGCGCGGCGACCGCGGTGCTCGAGGAAATCCACCGTTCGGGCTGCAACGGCGGCGCATGTCACGCGCAAATGTACACGATGGGCACGTTGCTCAAACACGGGTCGGAGGCACAGAAGCAGGCCTATCTGCCCGCCATCGCCAGCGGCGAGCTCCGGCTGCAGGCCTTCGGCGTGACCGAGCCGACCGCGGGCACCGACACGACGCGTATCCGCACCTTCGCCAAACGGGTCGGCGACAAATATGTCGTCAACGGGCAGAAAATCTGGATCAGCCGCGCCGAACATTCTGACCTGATGGTCCTGCTCTGCCGCACCACCCCGCGCGAGGAGTGCGCCAAGCCGTCGGACGGGATGAGCGTGCTGCTCGTCGATATGCGCGAAGCACAGGGCAAGGGATTGACGATCCGCCCGGTGCGCACGATGCTCAACCACGCCACCACCGAGCTTTTCTTCGACGATCTGGAGGTCCCCGCCGCAAATTTGATCGGCGAGGAAGGCAAGGGTTTTCGCTACATCCTGTCGGGGATGAACGCCGAACGCATCCTGATCGCATCCGAATGTATCGGCGATGGCCGCTTCTTCATCGACCGCGCAACGGCCTATGCAAAGGATCGCGAGGTCTTTGGCCGCCCGATCGGCGAAAACCAGGGCATCCAGTTTCCGATCGCGCGGGCGTATGTTCAACTCGCCGCCGCCGCCGAGATGGTCGACAAGGCCGCGCGCCTGTTCGACGCAGGGGCCGATTGCGGGACCGAAGCGAATATGGCGAAGATGCTCGCGTCCGAAGCCAGCTGGTACGCCGCCGACATGTGTATCCAGACCCACGGCGGGTTCGGTTTTGCCGAGGAATATGACATCGAGCGCAAATTTCGCGAAACGCGCCTCTATCAGGTTGCGCCGATCAGCACGAACCTGATCCTGAGCCATGTCGCGACCCACGCGCTCGACCTGCCCAAGAGCTTCTGATGGACGATTATTCCGCTTGGATCGGCCGCACCGAAACGCGCGAGGATGTCGCGACCGCGGCGCCGATCGCGGGGCTCGCCGCGCTGCTCGACCATGATCGCTCGCGGCCTGCCGCCGTACCGCCGCTCGGTCACTGGCTCTATTTTCCGCCCGACGCGCGCCAGTCGGCGATCGGCGACGACGGCCATCCCCGCCGCGACGATAGCGGACTGTTGCCGCCGGTTCCGCTGCCGCGCCGCATGTGGGCGGGCGGGCGCGTGGAGTTCCTGTCGCCGATCGCGGTGGGCGCGGCGCTCGCCCGCGTGACGACCATCGAAGCGATCCGTCCGAAACGCGGCGCGAGCGGCGACCTGCTGTTCGTGACCCTGCGCCACGACATCGCGGCGGACGGCGTCGCGGCGATCCGCGAGGAACAGGACCTGGTCTATCGCGCGCCTGCGGTCGCAGCGGCCAGCCCCCCTTCCGCCCCGACGGTCGCGCCGGACCCCGAACCCGTCGATGCGATCCGCAGCGTGTCGCCCGGCCCCGTGCTGCTGTTCCGTTACTCGGCGCTCACGTTCAATGCGCACCGCATCCATTACGACCGCGATTATGCGCGCGATGAAGAGGGCTATGCCGGGCTGGTCGTGCAAGGCCCGCTGATCGCAACGCTGCTGATGGACCATTTCCTGCGCGCTGCCCCCGATGCGGTGCCCCGGCGCTTCAGCTTCCGCGCCGAAGCGCCACTGATCGATGGCGCTCCCTTCGATCTCTGCCTTGCGTGGCAGGAGGGCGGCGCGCGGCTGCTCGCGCGCGACGCCACCGGCCGCACGACGATGCGTGCCGAGGTCGCGGCTTAGGATCAGGGGACACGGTCTCCCGGGCGGGCACCGGCGCAGCGATATCGGTCTTTATATAACCTTTTAGATATTTCGGCCTACTTGACGCTCGCCACCCCGGCGGAGAAGATGGCTGCTTCGCCATTGTCCCGTTGGCGCAAAGGCCGCAAAGGAGCGTCGATGAAGACCGCAGTGGCTTTGATATTGCTGGCATTTTCCGGTTCTGCACCGACGGCAGACAGGGCGAGCCTCGCCAAAGGAAACGCCTATTTTTCCGAATGCGTCGTCGGCAGGGATTATTACACCGTTTGCCTCGGCTATTTCATGGGAATGGCGGACGCGCCCATCATGAACACGGGAAAGACGCCCGAAGAGGCGGTCTATTGCCCGCGCCCCGGTGTCACATATGAGCAGTATCGGGATCTTTTTCACAAATATTTGCAGGAGAATCCAGCGCACCGATCCGTTTCCACCCACATGCTGTTCCTGATGGCGATGAACAACGCCTTCCCCTGTACAAGTTCGCCTTTCTTCACGATCGATCCGGAAACCCGCGGCGTCTATATTTCCGTGCCCAAACCGCGCGCCGGTTCCTGAGATATTCCCGGCGGCTGCGGAGCGCAGTGGTCTGTCGCACGATGAGCCCCAGAAGACGGCCAGCCCCGGTCAGCGCGTGGCATCCGCCATCCTGCCGAGGCTGCGAGCAAAGGCCGGGAAGCCGGCGGTCAGGATGACCGCCGCGAGCGGCAGTGCAACAGCGGTCACCAGCGCGATCGAATAGCGCAGCGCGCCATCGTCGCCAAACAGATGGTCGGTGAGCAGCGCCATCAGCATCGGGCCGAAGCCCAGTCCGACGAGGTTGACCACGAAGAAATAGAGCGCGGTAACGCGGGCGCGATATTCGTTCGGCGTGATGAACTGCAGCGCGACCGTTCCGACGCCGTGCATCGTCAGCATGGGAAAGGCGAGCGCGAGCATGACGAACGCCAGCGTGGCGTCGGGCATCAGCATCGCCGCCAGCAACGGCGGCCCGCCGAGCAGGATGGACAGACGCATCACGCGCAGATGCGCATCGCGAACGCCCTTGCCGAACATCCGGTCGGCGAGCATCCCGCCCGCCACCAGCCCGGCAGCGCCGCCCGTCGCCATGATGATGCCAAACCAGAGTCCGGCCTGCGAAACTTCCATCCCGTATGTCCGGCTGAAAAAGGTCGGAACCCATGCGATCATGCCGTACATGACGAGCCCGATCAGCGACATGCCCCCGAACAGCGCCCCGAGCGCGGCGCGCTGTCCCGCCAGATGCGCGAGAAAACCCGGCGCGCGGTCGGCACCAAGGCTCTGCCGGACGCCATGCCGAAGCGGTTCGCGCACGGTGAACAGCAACAGGCACACCAGCAGACCCGGGGCGGCCACCCACAGGAAAATCGTACGCCACGCCTCGACGGGGCCGATCAGCGGCAGGTCGACCATCGGTGCCGCAAGGACCGCCTGGACGACGAAAGAACCGAGAATCATCGCAACGCCCGAACCGAGCGGGACCCCGATCGAATAGACCGCCATCGCGCGGGCAAGCCTGTCGCGCGGGAAGGTATCGCTGAGCATCGAATAGGCTGCGGGCGAAAGCGCCGCTTCGCCGACCCCGACACCCACGCGGGCGAGGAACAGCGTCGCATAGCTTCCGGCAAGGCCGCAGCCCGCGGTCATCACGCTCCACAGCGCAACCCCCGCGACGATCAGGTTCCGCCGGTTCCACCGGTCAGCGATCCACGCGATCGGAAGGCCGAGCAACGTATAGAAAAGCGCAAAGGCGAGCCCGATGAGCAGGCTGACCTCGGTGTCCGAAATATCGAGCGCGGCGCGGATCGGCGCAACCAGCAGGCTGAGGATCATCCGGTCGACAAAGGACAGCGTGTAGGCGAGCAGCAGGACGCCGACCATGTACCAGCCATGGGCGGGGCGCGGCCAGGCTGGCGACGCGGGGTCGACTTGCCCTGCCTCCTCGCCCCCCGCAGCGCCGTCCGTGATCTTTGTCGCCATCGCCTCACCCTCCCGGTCGCCGCTCGCTCTTGCACCGCAAGTCGGCCTGATATATAGAATGAATTACTTAGAAAACTAAGTAAATTTGCAGCCGAGTCAAGCGTGATCGGCGCACGCAAGAAAACAACGTGTTGGGAGACGCGAGATGACATATTTCGGAAAGAAGCAGTCCGTCCTCTTCTTGGCCGGTGCGGCGGTCGCGACGCTGCCTGCGGCGGCGGCCGCGCAGGAAGCCGCAGCCGATACCAGCGGCGATATCATCGTCACCGCACAGCGGCAGGAACAGCGGCTGCAGGATGTTCCCGTCTCGGTCACGGCGTTCGGCGCCGAACAATTGCGCGACAACAGCATCGAGACGGTACAGGATATCGCGATCCGCACCCCCGGTCTTGCGGTCAGCGCGGTCGATCCCGTTAATACCAATTTCGCGATGCGCGGCATCGGCAGCGCCCCCGGCATCAGCCAGAACGCCGGCGGCGATCCGTCGGTGGTCGTCTTCATCGACGGCGTCTATGCCGGCCGCGGCGGCACCCCCGATCTGGACGCGCTCGACCTCGAACGCGTCGAGGTGCTGCGCGGCCCGCAGGGGACCTTGTTCGGCAAGAATGCGATCGGCGGCCTTGTCCAGTTCATCAGCCGCAAGCCGACCGATGAGACCAGCTTCTTTTTCGAGGGCACTTACGGAAACTACGACCGCGTCGGCGTGATCGCGCGCGGCAATATGGCGCTGACCGACAAAATCTATCTGTCGGCGGGCCTGTCGCACAAACAGCGCGACGGTTTCGAATATAACGAGACGACGGGCAACGACGTCAACGATCTCAACCTGACGACGGGCCGGCTCGCGCTGCGCTTCGTACCGACCGACACGCTCGACATCATCCTGCGCGCCGATGTGTCGCACCAGGACCAGAAGGGTAATCCGCGCCACAACAACTGCGATGCCAGCTTCGACGGGGGCATCCACTGCGTCGGCATCAACCCCGATCCACGCGTCGTGAACGCCTATATCGATGGCGAGGTCAAACGGACGATCCAGACCTATTCGGCCGAGGCCAATCTCGATCTCCCGTTCGGGACGCTGACCTCGCTGACCGCGCTGCGTAAGGTGAAGTTCAATTTCGTCACCCCCTTCTTCAGCAACCCGATCAACCCGCCGGCGCAAATCGAATCGACCAGCTTTGGCGAAGAGGACAACAGCCAGTTCAGTCAGGAATTGCGCCTCAGCTTCGACGCTTGGGGCGGACGGATCAAGGGCCAGACCGGCGTTTATTTTCTCAAGGAGAATAATGACCGCATCGAAGGGCAGATCCAGGACTTCCCGACCCCCGCGGGTTCGGGAACGGGCATCTATCCCCAGTCGGTCAACGCGCGCAGTTTCGCGATTTTCGGCCAGGTCGATGTCGAGATCGTACCGTCGCTGACGGCAACGGTCGGCGCGCGCATGACGTGGGAACGCAAGAGCGGGCGCTTCGCCGGCTTCAAGGCCGACGACGGCCCCGGCCTGCCGCCGCCGCTTGGATCGATCGACGGCTATGACGTGACCGGCAAAAAGAGCTGGAAGGCCTTTACACCCCGTTTCGCGCTCAACTGGAAGGCCACCGACGATGTGCTGCTCTACGCCTCGGTCGCGCGCGGCTACAAGAGTGGCGGCTTTCAGGGGCTGTCCGGAACCGCGGCGGGCGCTTCGACGCCCTATGATCCCGAATTTGCCTGGGGTTATGAGGCCGGTGTAAAGACCGACTGGTTCGACCGCCGCCTGCGGCTCAACGTCGCGGCGTTCCGTACCGATTATTCGGACCTCCAGATTTCGCAGCTTGTCCCGCTATGCTGCGTCGTCGTGAGCAATGCGGCGAAGGCGCGCATCAAGGGAATCGAGGTCGAAGCTGTCGCGCGGCCGTTCGAGGGTTTCCAGATCGACGGCAGCTATGCGTATCTCGATGCGAAGTTCACCGAATATACGATCCCGGGCGTGAACTATACGGGCAACCAGCTGCCGCGTTCGCCGAAGAACAAGTTCAACATCGGCGGCCAGTTCGAAACCCCGGTCGGCGAGCTTTCGGCCAAGCTGCGCGTCGATTACAGCTGGGTCGACAACGCCTTTTTCGAGGCGTCGAACATCCCTCAGCAACTCTGGCCCAGCCACGACAATCTCGACGCCCGGCTTTCGCTTTCGGGTCCCGACGATCGCTGGGAAATCTCGCTGTGGGGCAAGAATCTGACCGACGAGCTGACGCCGACCTATGTCACCTATTTCGGCGCCTTCCGTCAGATTCTGACCCCCTATGCGCCGCCGCGCACCTATGGCGTTACGGTCGCATTCAGGATGTGACCCGCGGGCACGGCGGCACCCCTTTCGCCGCCGTGCCTTTTCCCCTTCGCTCCTAGAAAGGATGATCC
>NZ_DASWTD010000032.1:0-2823 GCF_036402335.1 Sphingopyxis sp.
GCTCGGCCTCCAGCAGCACGACCGCGCCCCCCGTCTCCGCCGCCGCACGCGCCGCCGCGAGCCCGGCGATCCCGCCGCCGACGACCAGCACCGCGCAGTCGTGGCGCTGCGCCGCATAGCGGTCCGGATCGGGCAAGGCCGGCGCGCGCCCGAGCCCCGCCGCGCGGCGAATCGCGCCCTCGAAGACGCGCCAGCCCGGCCACATGAAGCTCTTGTAATAGAAGCCCGCGCTCAGCAGCGGCGACAGCCGGTCATTGACTGCGCCGATATCGAACCCGACCGACGGCCAGCAATTGACGCTGCGCGCCTCCAGCCCGTCGGTGAGCAGCACCCGCGTCGCCAGCGCGTTGGGCACGGTGCGCGCGCCGCTTTCGAGCTGCACCAGCGCGTTGGTCTCGTCGAACCCGCTGCCGATAATCCCGCGCGGCCGATGATATTTGAAGCTGCGCCCGACGAGCGTCACGCCATTGGCGAGCAGCGCCGACGCCAGCGTATCGCCCTCACGCCCGGCATAGGCCTTGCCGTTGAAGCGAAAGGCCAGCACCCGCGCGGGCGCAGGTCCGGGAAGGCGAAACCCGCTCACCGCGCGCCATCCCCGATCTCGCCGATCGCAAGAATCGCGTGGCTCACCGTGTCACGCCGCGCGTCGAACCAGCGGCGGCAGCCCCAGGCGTGCAGCCAGCGCTCGCGCAGCACCCCGCGCACATTGTCGTGCTCGAACAGATGCGCCGTCCATTCGGCATCGCTGCAGCGCTCGTCGGGGCGCGGCGCGGGCACCTCGCCGCCGTTCACGAACTCACTCTCGTCGCGCGGACCGCAAAATGGGCAATCGATCCGGAGCATCAGTGTTCGATCCCAGCAGCGGCGGCCTCGTCGACCAGCGCCATGTCGCGAAAGCGGCCGAGCCCGAACGGCGCGATCAGCGGGTGCGGCGTGCCGGTGGCGATCGTGTGCGCCATCGTCTCGCCGCCCGCGGGGATCGCCTTGAACCCGCCGCCGCCCCAGCCGCAGCTCAGCGTCAGCCCCGGCACCGGGCTCGGCCCGAGGATCGGCGAGCTGTCGTGCGCATAATCGACGATCCCCGCCCATTGGCGGAGCAGCTTCACCCGGCTGAACGACGGGATCAGCGCGACCAGCCCCGCCGCGACCGCCTCCATCACGGGCACATTGCCGCGCTGCGCATAGGAGGCATAGGGATCGGCATTGCCGCCGAGCACCAGCCCGCCCTTGTCCGACTGGCTGACATAGACGCCGAGCGCCGCCGACGAGACGATGATGTCGAGCACGGGCTTCAGCGGTTCGGACACAAATGCCTGCAACGCATAGCTGCGCAGCGGCAGGCGGAACCCCGCCATGTCGGCGAGCATCGTCGAATGCCCCGCGACCGCGACCCCCAGCCGCGCCGTCGCGATCGCCCCGCGCGTCGTTCGCACGCCGGTCACCGCACCGCTCGCGGGGTCGCGGTCGATGCCGGTCACCGCACAATTCTGGATGATGTCGACCCCCAGCCGGTCGGCGGCGCGCGCATAGCCCCACACCACCGCGTCGTGGCGCACCGTCCCCGCGCGCCGCTGGAACATGCCGCCGAGGATCGGGTGGCGCACATCGGGATCGGCGTTCAGGATCGGGCAAAGCCGCCGCGCCTCCGCCGCGCTCACCATCGCCATGTCGATGCCGTTCAGCGCCATGCCGTTGACCAGCCGCCGCTGGAAATCGATTTCCCCACGATTGTGCGCGACGGTCAGCATGCCGCGCTGGCTGAACATGATGTTGAAATTGATGTCGCGGCTCAGCCCCTCGTACAGCGTCACCGACCGGTCGAAGAGCGCCGCGCTCTCGGGATAATAATAATCCGACCGCACGATCGTCGTGTTGCGCCCGGTGTTGCCGCCGCCGATCCACCCTTTTTCGAGCACCGCGACGTTGGTGAGGCCGTGGTTCTTCGCGAGATAATAGGCCGTCGCCAGCCCGTGCCCGCCGCCGCCGACGATCACTGCGTCATAGCGCGGCTTCGGTTCGGGCGAGCGCCACGCCGGCCGCCAGTGCCGGTTGCCGCCGAGGGCACCGCGGAGCAGCGCAAGCGCCGAATAATGCGTCATTCGCCGTGGCAGCGCGCGATGTAGCGACGGATGTCGAGGCTGTAATCCTCCATCGGCGAATAATAGCCATGCTCGTGGACGCGCGCCGCCATACCGCGCTGGACGCGCTCGCACACCGCCCAGTCCTGCCGGTTGACGAGGTCCCAGAAATCGACCGCATCCGCCGGGTCGAAATCCTCCCTCGCCATTTCCTCGGGATGGAAGAGGAAGCGGCATTCGATGCGCGTGCGGTCGACCGCCTCGGGCCACAGGATGAAGGCCGCGGCGTGGTCGCTCGACACGCTCAGCATCAGGTTCGGATAGAGAAGTTCGCCCTTGTGGCGGACCTTCTCTTCCTCGCTGAGGCCGGGAAGGAACGCCCGCGTCGTCGTCCCCGACAGCGTATAGGTCGTCGCCCCCTCGCGGTGCGGGATCCCCGCCTCCCAGTCGAGGTGCATGCCGCCGTTGCGGCGGAATTCGGGGACGAGGTCGCACAGCTCGGGATGAACCCCGGCGCAATGATAGCATTCATTGTAATTTTCGAGGATCAGCTTCCAGTTCGCATGGACGTCGTAACGGATCGTGCGCGCCGTTTTCATCGCGGCGAGCGGATAGTTCGACAGACGGCGCGGCGCCTCGCCCATCGCCGCGTCGAAATCGGGTGCCGCCGCGGGCGTCAGCCCGATCCAGATGAAGCCGCCCCACACGGCGACTGCGACCGGGTGCAGCCCATGCTCGCCCTTGT
>NZ_DASWTD010000033.1:0-3110 GCF_036402335.1 Sphingopyxis sp.
CGCTCGCGCTCGGCCTCCAGCCGTGTTTCCAGCGCGACGGCCCATCCGCGCCCGATACTTGCCCAGCGTGCGGCAATGGGCGTTTGAAGCGGACTTGTCGCCATGCTAGGGGCACCCCCGATCCCCGCCCAACAGGGCGGCAAAGTGAGTGAAAGAGGCCGTAGTGGCAACCGAAAACCAGACCAAATTGGCAGAAGCGACCCCCGAAGCGACGGGTGCCGACGTCGTGACCCGCTTCGCCCCGTCGCCGACCGGCTATCTGCACATCGGCGGTGCGCGCACCGCGCTGTTCAACTGGCTGTTCGCGCGCCATCACGGCGGCAAATTCCTGCTGCGGATCGAGGATACCGACCGCGCGCGGTCGACCGACGCCGCGATCGACGCGATCCTCGACGGCATGCAGTGGCTCGATCTCGATTGGGACGGCGAGACGGTGTTCCAGTTCGCGCGCGCGCCGCGCCATGCCGAGGTCGCGCACGAACTGCTGGCAAAGGGCGAGGCGTATCGCTGCTACCTGACGCAGGACGAACTCGCCGCGATGCGCGCCGAGGCGCAGGAAAAGCGCCTGCCCTTCCGCGTCCGCAGCCCGTGGCGCGACCGCGACGACGGCGATCCGTCGGTACCGCACGTCATCCGCCTGCGTGCGCCGCAGGAAGGCGCGGTGACGATTCATGACAAGGGGCAGGGCGAAGTCACCGTCCAGAACGCCGAACTCGACGATTTTGTCCTGCTGCGCAGCGACGGCACGCCGACCTATATGCTCAGCGTCGTCGTCGACGATAACGATATGGGCGTGACGCACGTCATTCGCGGCGACGATCATCTCAACAACGCCTTCCGCCAGCTCGCGCTGATCCGTGCGATGAAATGGCGCGAGCCCGTTTACGCGCATGTCCCGTTGATCCACGGCGCCGACGGGGCGAAGCTGTCGAAGCGCCACGGCGCGCTCGGCGTCGACGCCTATCGCGACGAAATGGGCTATCTTGCCGAAGCGGTGAACAATTACCTCCTCCGCCTCGGCTGGGGGCATGGCGACGATGAAATCATCAGCCGCAGCCAGGCGACCTCATGGTTCGACCTCGACCATGTCGGGCGCTCGCCGTCGCGGTTCGATTTCAAGAAGCTCGAGAATCTCAACGGCCATTATATCCGCGAGGCTGACGACTCGCGCCTCGCCGGCCTCGTCGCGCCGCGCGTCGAAAAGCTCGTCGGCCGCGCGCTCGACGGCACCGACCGCGACCTGCTGGCGCGCGCGATGGAATCGCTGAAACCGCGCGCGAAGACGCTGGACGAAATCGCCGACGGCGCCATTTTCCTGTTCCAGCCCGATCCGTTGCCGGTGGACGAAAAGGCGGCGGAGGTGCTAAAGGCCGCGCCCGAAGGCCTGCTTGCTGCTGTGACAGAGCGACTGCGCGGGCTGAACGACTGGACAACAGAAGAGCTGGACGCCGCAGTGCGCGCCGAAGCCGAAGCTGCCGAACTGGGGCTCGGGAAATTGGCGCAACCCCTACGCGCTGCGCTAACCGGCCGAACCGTTTCCCCGGGAATTTTCGACGTGCTGCTGTTGCTCGGACGAGATGTCAGTCTGGCCCGACTTGACGCAGCGCAACATTATCCGGCAGGGGCGTAGCCACTCTCTCTCCCCGCCGTCAGTACAGGGAACAAAATATGACCGACACTGCGAAAATCACGCTGGGCGACAAGACCGTCGACAGCCCTGTCCTGTCGGGCACCGTCGGCCCCGATGTCGTCGACATCCGCAAATTCTACGCCCAGACCGGCGCTTTTACCTACGATCCGGGTTTCACCTCGACCGCGAGCTGCGAATCGCAGATCACCTATATCGATGGCGACGAGGGCGTGCTGCTGCACCGTGGCTATGCGATCGGCGACCTCGCCGAAAACTCCAGCTTCATGGAAACCTGCTACCTGCTGCTCAACGGCGAACTGCCGAACGCACAGGAACTCGCCGATTTCGACACGACGATCACGCGCCACACGATGCTGCACGAACAGCTCGCGACCTTCTATCGCGGTTTCCGCCGCGACGCGCACCCGATGGCCGTCATGTGCGGGGTCGTCGGCGCGCTTTCGGCCTTCTATCACGACTCGACCGAGATCCACGACCCGCACCAGCGGATGGTCGCCAGCCACCGCCTGATCGCGAAAATGCCGACGATCGCCGCGATGGCATACAAATATTCGGTCGGCCAGCCGTTCGTCTATCCCGACAATTCGCTGAGCTATACCGGCAATTTCCTGCGCATGACTTTCGGCGTCCCCGCCGAACCCTATGAGGTGAACCCGGTCGTCGAGCGTGCGCTCGACCGCATCTTCATCCTCCACGCCGACCACGAGCAGAATGCGTCGACCTCGACCGTTCGCCTCGCCGGTTCGTCGGGCGCCAATCCCTTTGCGTGCATCGCGGCGGGCATCGCCTGCCTGTGGGGCCCCGCGCATGGCGGCGCCAACGAAGCCGCGCTCAACATGCTGCGCGAAATCGGCCGTCCCGAGCGCATTCCCGAATATATCGCGCGCGCGAAGGACAAGGACGATCCGTTCCGCCTGATGGGCTTTGGCCACCGCGTCTACAAGAATTACGACCCGCGCGCGACGGTGATGCAGAAGACCGTGCGCGAGGTGTTCGACTCGCTGAAGGTCAACGACCCCGTGTTCGAAGTTGCCTTGCAGCTCGAGGAAATGGCGCTCAACGATCCCTATTTCATCGAGAAGAAGCTGTTCCCGAATGTCGATTTCTATTCGGGCGTGATCCTGTCGGCGATCGGTTTCCCGACGACGATGTTCACCGCACTCTTCGCGCTCGCCCGCACCGTCGGCTGGGTCGCGCAGTGGAACGAAATGATTTCGGACCCCGCGCAGAAGATCGGCCGTCCGCGCCAGCTCTACACCGGCCCGACGCACCGGCCCTATGTCGCGGTCGACAAACGCTAAGCCGGCCAGGCAATCGAAAACGAAAAGGGGCCGTTCTGCGGCCCCTTTTTTTTGCTGACAGCTTTCGACCGGTTGCGGACGGTTGGATGTGCACCCCGGCGAAAGCCGGGGCCCATGCGGTATCACGCTAAGTTCGCGTTAGAATTCTGGGCCCCGGC
>NZ_DASWTD010000034.1:0-1589 GCF_036402335.1 Sphingopyxis sp.
GACGGCGTCAGCGGCCACGCCGAAAATTTTGCCGCCGTGGCGCTGACCGCACCCGCCACGCCCGGCACCATTATCCCCGTGCGCCTCGCAGCGCGCGACGGCGACCGCATGATCGCCACCCAAATCGAAGCAAAGGATATCGCCGCATGACCGGCAAAAGCTGGAGCGAACGGCTGCTCGGCGGATTTCGCCGTACCTCCGAACGGCTCGGCGAAAATCTCGCCGGGCTGACCGGCAAGGCGCGGCTCGACGAGGATGATCTCGACCGCATCGAGGAAGCGCTGATCACCGCCGACCTTGGCCCCGCGATGGCAGACCGCATCCGCAGCCGCCTCGCCGAACGCCGCGACATCGCCGCGAACGGCACCGAGGAGCTCCGCAAGGTCGTCGCCGAAGAAATCGCTGCGGTGCTCCGCCCGGTCGCCGAACCGCTCGACATCGACGCCTTCCCGCGCCCGCAGGTGATCCTCGTGATCGGGGTCAACGGGTCGGGCAAGACCACGACGATCGCCAAGCTCGCGCACCTGTTCCAGGAACAGGATTATGGCGTGATGCTCGTCGCGGGCGACACCTTCCGCGCGGCCGCCATCGGCCAGCTCAAGGTCTGGGCCGAGCGGCTCGGCGTGCCGATCATGGCCGGGCCCGAGGGCGGCGACAGCGCGGGCATCGTGTTCGATGCGGTAAAACAGGCGACCGCGACGGGGATCGACGTGCTGATCGTCGACACCGCCGGACGCCTCCAGAACAAGCGCGAGCTGATGGACGAGCTTGCCAAGATCAAGCGCGTGCTCGGCCGCCTCAACCCCGCGGCGCCGCACGATGTCGTGCTCGTGCTCGATGCGACGACGGGGCAGAATGCGCTGTCGCAGATCGACGTGTTCCGCGAGGTTGCAGGCGTAACCGGGCTCGTGATGACCAAGCTCGACGGCACCGCGCGCGGCGGCGTGCTCGTGTCCGCCGCCGAGCGCCACGGGCTTCCTATCCACGCGATCGGTATCGGCGAAACGATCGACGACCTTCGCCCGTTCGATGCGGACGAAATTGCGGGCATCATTGCAGGAAATATTCGATGAGCGACGTGCTTCCCACTGGCCCCGAAGCGGTCCCCGCACCGCCGCCGGCAAAGCATGGCTGGCTCAATTTCGTCATCGATTTCGGGCCGCTGCTCGTCTTCTTCCTTGCCTATAAATTCTCGTCGGGCGGCGAAGGCGCCTTTGCCGCGACGACCGCGGCGATCAAGGGCACCATCGCCTTCATGGTCGCGATCGTCATCGCGATGGCCGTGTCGAAATGGAAGCTCGGCAAGATTTCGCCGATGCTGTGGATGTCGAGCATCCTCGTCCTCGGTTTCGGTGCGCTGACCATCTGGTTCCACGACGAGCGCTTCATCGTGATGAAGCCGACGATCATCTATGCCGCCTTCGCGGTGCTGCTGCTCGGCGGATATTATTTCAAGAAGCCGATGCTCAAATATCTGCTGCAATCGGCGCTCGAGGGGCTGACCGACCGCGGCTGGCTGCTCCTCTCGCGCAACTGGGGCCTTTTCTTCGCCGCGCTCGGCATCGCCAACCATGTGATGTACGAGATGA
>NZ_DASWTD010000035.1:0-2375 GCF_036402335.1 Sphingopyxis sp.
GACAGGCGACGCCGAGGATCGGCGCCGATCCGATCGCGCCGGAGCCGTTTGTGGACTTTACCTCCGGCTATATCCAGCGCGCGCTCGACCGGCTGCCGCGGCAGGGTGATCGCAAGCCGTGGCGACTCAACCAGAATTATGCGCTGGACGTGCTGGCGCTGCGCTTCGGATCGGTCGACGACAGCATGGAATTCAGCAACCCGGCACCATCGGCACGGCGCGCCGCCTGACCTGGCTGTTCATCGTCGGTCGCCGCCGCGCCAGGCCCTGGCGGCAATCCGGTCCGGTGACAGCGCGATGCGACCACCGGACCGGACCCGGTTCGTCTTACCAGGGACGAACGGTCATTCCGTAAACGACGGAGATGATGAACGCGAGCATGGCTTTCTCCCTGTTATGCTCACCCCCCCTGCAAAGGGGGCACGCAAACGTTAACAAGCTATTTACCTTCGCTCAACATCGTTAACCTTAGTTCGACCAACGATAGCGGGATTTTAAGCCAATCTTTAAAAGTGCCGGTTACCCCGGAACTTGCCATGGCCAGTCCCCACCGCCTTATCCCGCCCGCATCGCCGGCCGGGCCACCTGCCGGTTCGGCAAGGGAAGGAGGTGTGCCGCACGTCAAGATACTTGCCGAGATCGAGAATTTCGCCGCCCTGCGGCGCAGCGTCGGCGTGGCGCGATCGCGGGCGCTGGCGACCGATCTGGCGGACCGTATCGCGGCGCTGTTGCCGGGCAGCGCCGCATGCGCGATCGCTCCCGCGACGATCGAGATCGACGCGCACGGGACCGAAGCGGACGTGGTCGGTGCGGTCACGCGCGCGATGGCGGCCCCGATGTTGGTCGGCGACGACTGGTGCCATATCGACTCCTCGTTCGGCGTGGCGATCGCCGCGGCAGGGGTCGACGACGAGATGGCGCTGATCGAGCGCGCCGAGCAATCGCTGGCGCAGGCACGGCGTCGCCGCTCGGAACAGGACCGGGACGATGCCGAACAGGCGTCGATCACGGCACTGGCGCAGGAACTGGACCACGCGCTGGAGCGCGACGAGCTGTTGCTGATGTATCAGCCCAAGGTCCATGCCCGCCGACACGACATTTCGAGCGTCGAGGCGCTCGTCCGCTGGCAGCACCCGGAGCGTGGCATGGTGATGCCGAGCGATTTCATCGCCGCCGCCGAGGAGGTCCAGCGGATCGACGGGCTCACGATATGGACGATCCGCCGCGCGCTGCGGGACCAGATGACCTTGCGGGCGGCGGGATACGACCTGCGCATTTTCATCAATATTTCCGGGCAATTGCTGTCCGATGCGCACTTCGTCGAAACGGTGTGCGCGATCGTCGAGGCGAACCCCGATGCGAAGCTGGGCTTCGAGGTCACCGAGACGTCGGTGATCCGCGACCCCGAATGCGCGATCGCCAATCTGAACCGGTTCGACGCGATCGGTGTGCGCATCTCGATCGACGATTATGGTGCCGGCCTGTCGAGCCTGGCGTATCTAAAGCAACTGCCGGCGCGCGAGCTGAAGATCGACAAGCTGTTCATCACTCACCTGACCAGTTCGAACCGCGATCCGTTGATCGTGCGCTCGACGATCGATCTTGCCCATGCGCTCGACATGGAGGTGGTGGCCGAAGGCGTCGAGACGGGAGCGACGCTGGCGCTGCTGACGGTCATGGGGTGCGACACAGTGCAGGGGTTCTTCATCAGTCGCCCGATCGTGCTCGACGCGCTGATCGACTTCCTGCGGCACGACGACACGCAGCGGGCCACACGCGAATCGCGCGTGTCGGTCAAGCGGCTGGCAAATTCATGGAAACGTCACTGATCCGACGCCTGTGCGCCGGTGTCGCCGCGCTGGCGATGGCGGCGATGCTGATCGCCGCCGCTCCCGCGCCGGCCCCCTCGTTCGATCATCGGATCGAGCGGGCCAAGACCGCCATGCTCTCCGATCCTCGCGCTGCGATCGTCGAGGCGTATCGCGCGCTGGCGCTGGCGAAGGGAGAGCGCGACGCGGCTGAGGCATCGCGGAAAAGCGCCGTGGCGCTATGGCTGGCTGGCGAGGCGCTGGGCCGGATCGGGAAGACGGATCGCGCTCTTGGCGTCCTTGCGGTTGCCGAGGCCAATGCCGCCAAGCGGGGGGGCGATCGTGGACTGCTGGCAGAAATTCTTCTATCGCGCGGCGCGACGCTGACCGATGCAGGACGCATCGCTGAGGCCTTGCCGACGCTTCAGCACGCACACGGCCTTTTCGCTGCGCTAGGCCGGGCGAGGGATCAGGCCAAGGCTCTGACCCTGATCGCGCTGCTGTACGACGGCGCGCGCGATCATCATGCCGCGTTGCGGTACTTTCAGCAGGCTTTGGACGCGACCA
>NZ_DASWTD010000036.1:0-1500 GCF_036402335.1 Sphingopyxis sp.
CGCCTACAAGACGACGGTTTTCGCGATCTCGCGCTGGCGCAACGCCAACCGGCCCGATCTCGGGCTCGGTCCGGACGGGCCGGTGATCCCCGAACGTATCATCACCAAGCCGCCTTCGGCCGAACTCCGCCCCGACCAGAAGGATTCGGACAGCCTGCCGCCCTATGATGTGCTCGACCCCATCCTCCACGGGCTGGTCGAGGAGGAGCTGTCGGTCGATGAGGTTGCGGCGCGCGGGCATGATCGCGCCACCGTCGCCCGCATCGAACGCCTGCTCTACATCGCCGAATACAAGCGTCGTCAGGCCCCCCCCGGTGTCAAGCTCGGCCAGCGCAATTTCGGCCGCGACCGCCGCTATCCCATCACCAACGCCTTCAGGACGTCATGACCGTCACCACGCGTTTCGCCCCCTCGCCCACCGGCCGGCTTCACGTCGGCAATATTCGTGCTGCGCTCCACAACTGGATGTGGGCGAAGAAGCATGGCGGGCGCTTCCTGCTGCGCATCGACGATACCGACACCGAACGCTCGACCGAGGCGAATGTGGACGCGATCCGCACCGATCTCACCTGGCTCGGCCTGCACTGGGCCGGCGAGGCGCGCCAGTCCGAACGCTTCGCGCTCTACGCGGCGAAGTTCGAGGCATTGCAGGCGTCGGGCCATGTCTACCCCTGCTACGAGACCGCGCAGGAACTCGACCTCAAGCGCAAGGTGCTGCTCGGCCGCGGACTGCCGCCCGTCTATGACCGCGCCGCGCTGAAACTTACCGACGCCGGGCGCGCGGCCTTCGAAGCCGAGGGCCGTCACGCGCACTGGCGCTTCAGGCTTGATCATGACGCGCCGATCGTCTGGCACGACCTTATCCGTGGAGAGCAGCGTTTCGATCCGCAGCTGCTTTCCGACCCTGTCATCCGCCGCGCCGACGGAAGCTGGCTCTATATGCTCCCCAGCGCGATCGACGATGTCGATATGGGCGTCACCCATGTCGTACGCGGCGAGGATCACGTGTCCAACACCGCGGCCCAGCTTCAGATGTTCGCGGCATTGGGCGCCGAGGCGCCGCAGTTCGCGCACGAGGCATTGCTCACGGGCAGCGAGGGCAAGCTCTCCAAGCGCCTCGGATCGCTCGGCGTCGATCATTTCCGCGAACAGGGAATCGAGCCCGTTACCTTGATCGCCAAGCTCGCCCGCATCGGCACCAGCGATCCCGTCGAGGCCGTCACCGATCCGCAGCCTTTGATCGATGTGTTCGACTTCGCGCATTTCGGCCGCGCTCCCGCGCGCTTCGACGAGGCCGAGCTCGCGCAGCTCAACGCGCGCATCGTCCACCAGCTCGATTTTGCAACGGTCGCCGAGCGCCTCCCCGCCGGCATGGACGAGGCCGCATGGATCGCGATCCGCCCCAATCTGGAGAGCGTCGATCAGGCGGCCGACTGGTGGGCGGTGGTCGAGGGACCTGTCGCTGTTAGCGATGTCGCCGATGAGGACCGGGTCTATCTG
>NZ_DASWTD010000037.1:0-5212 GCF_036402335.1 Sphingopyxis sp.
CCCCGGCATGGGCAAGACCTCGCTCGCGACCAATATCGCGTATAACGCCGCCGAACGCTTCCGCCGCGACGAGGACGACGGCATCCCACCCGAAAAGAATATGGGCGCGAAGGTCGCCTTCTTCAGCCTCGAAATGTCGGCCGACCAGCTCGCGACGCGCGTGCTCGCCGAACAGTCGGGTGTCTCGGGCGAGGCACTGCGCATGGGCAAGATCAGCAAGGAGCAGTTCCAGCAACTATCGCGCGCGGCGCAGCAGCTCCAGACCTTGCCCTTGTTCATCGACGATACGCCGGGCCTGACGATCGCCGGCCTGCGCACCCGCGCGCGGCGTTTGCAGCGACGTCATGGCATCGGCTTTATCATCGTCGACTATCTCCAGCTCTTGCAGGGCTCGTCGAAGAGCGGCGACAATCGCGTGCAGGAAATTTCCGAAATTTCGCGTGGTTTGAAGACGCTGGCGAAGGAACTTCATGTGCCTGTGATGGCGCTGTCGCAGCTCAGCCGTCAGGTCGAAAGCCGCGAGGACAAGCGCCCCCAGCTCTCCGACCTTCGTGAATCGGGTTCGATCGAGCAGGACGCCGACATGGTGCTCTTCGTGTTCCGCGAGGATTATTATGTCGCGGCGCGCGAGCCCAAACGCCCGGTCGAGGGCGACGATGTAAAGATCCATGCGCAGCATGAGGAATGGGCGGCCGAGATGGAGCGCGTCTTCGGCCTTGCCGAAGTGATCGTCGCGAAATCGCGCCACGGTTCGACCGGCAAGGTGCGTCTGCACTTCGAGGCGAAGACGACCAAGTTCAGCGACCTCGCCGACGACAGCATGGCGTTCGAGGATTATGAATAACCGTCATCCCGGCGAACGCCGGGGTCTCGCTATCGCGGAATTACGCCGCGTTGCGATCCCAGCTTTCGCTGGGATGATGAACAACTAGAACGCCGGGTCGTTCGCCGGATCGTCGCTGAGCGGTGTCACTTCGGTATGGATGCCGCATTCGGTCTTGTCCCAGCCGCGCCAGCGGCCCGAGCGCGGATCTTCGCCCGGCTTGACCTTCGACGTGCATGGCGAACAGCCGATCGACGGATAGCCTTCGGCCTCGAGCGGGTGGCGCGGCAGGTCGTGCTCGGCAAAATAGGCGTCGAGCTGTTCGCGCGTCCAGTTGGCGAGCGGGTTGAACTTCAGCCGGCCGGTGCTGCCGTCGAGTTCGAAGCGCGCGAGGCCCTGCCGCGTCGCCGACTGGAATCCCTTGCGCCCGGTAATCGAGGTATCGAAGTCGGCGAGCGCCTTTTCGAGCGGCTTGACCTTGCGGATTTCGCAGCAACCGTCGGGGTCGTACGACCAGCGCAGTTCGGTCGCGTCCTTCGCGGCGAGATCGTCGGCGTCGGGCGTCAGGTTGACGATGTTGAGCTTCAGCTTTGCGGCGAGTTCGTCGCGATAGGCGAGCGTTTCGGGGAAATGCTTGCCGGTATCGAGGAACAGCACGGGCATGTCGGGCGCCGCCTGCGTCACCAGATGCAGCAGCACCGCACTCTCGGCGCCGAAGCTTGAGACCATCCCGGTCTCGCCCAACAGGCCCGCACCGATCACGCTCGCGACGACTTCGGCGGCGTCCTGGCCGCGGAAGAGGTTGTTGAGGCGAATGACATCGGCCTGCGTGAAACGCGGTGCCACGTCGATCCGGTCGCGGGTGCGGGGAGAGGCCGTCACGTCAGCCATGCCTCAGCTTCCAGATCGGTACCGCATCGTCGGTCGCGTCCTGATAGACATTGCTGTAGCGGTTCAGCGCTGCCTCGACATCGACCGGATTCAGCACATGCTGCGACGCGAAGCTGTCGAAGCCGCAGCGGCGCATGAAGAAGAGGAGGTCGATCAACACGTCGCCCTCGGCGCGCAGTTCGCCCTTGTAGCCCGCCTCACGCAGGATACGCGCGCTCGAAAAGCCGCGGCCGTCGCGAAAACGGGGAAAGGCGATCTCGATCAGCTGGAGCTGGTCGAGGTACGGGATCAGCTGGCGCACGTCGTCGCCCGCCTCGACGCGCACGGCGCTGGCGCCGCCCGGCTGTTCGATGAAGCTGTCGAGCGTGATCGCCGGTTCTTCGTGCGGCGCGTCGTCGCGGTAACGAAAGGTATCAGCCATAGATGGCCTCCTTGAATGCATCGAGGCCAACGCGGCGATAGGTGTCGAGAAAACGCTCGCCGGGCTCGCGGATTTCGCGATAGCGCTCGACGGTGCGCTCGACCGCGTCGACGATGCCAGCTTCGTCGAAGCCGGGACCGGTGATCTTCGCCTGCGACGTATCCTCCGCGCCCGATCCGCCAAGCAGCAGCTGGTAGTTTTCCGTGCCCTTGCGGTCGACGCCGAGGATGCCGATCTGGCCCGCGTGGTGGTGACCGCAAGCGTTGATGCAGCCCGAGATCTTGATCTTCAGCTCGCCGATATCGCGCTGGCGGTCCATATCCTGGAACCGTTCTGCGATCTTCTGCGCGATCGGGATCGAGCGTGCATTGGCAAGGCTGCAATAGTCGAGCCCGGGGCATGCGATGATGTCGGTGATCAGGTCGAGGTTCGCATCGGCGAGGCCTGCCGCGTCGAGCGCCTGCCACACCGCGTAGAGATCGGCCTTGCGGACGTGCGGCAGGACGAGGTTCTGCGCATGTGTCGCGCGGACATCGTCGAAACTGTAGCGTTCGGCGAGGTCGGCAACCACGTCCATCTGCTCGGCGCTGATGTCGCCCGCGATGCCGCGGATCGGCTTCAGGCTGATGTTGGCGATCGCATAGCCCGGAGCCTTGTGCGCCACGACCTGCTGGTCGACCCAGAGCGCGAAGGCGGGGTCCGACCGGTCGATCTCTTCCGGCAATCCGGTCTCGAACGGTGGCGGCGTGAAATATTCGGCGATGCGGTCATATTCGGCCTGCGGGAAATCGGTGCCGAGCGCGAGGAAGGTCTGGAACTCCTCTTCGACCTGGCGGCGGAATTCCTCTTCGCCCAGTTCGTGGACGAGAATTTTCATTCGCTGCTTGTGGATATTGTCGCGCCGCGCGTGGAGGTTCCAGACGCGCAGGATCGCCTGCAGATAGGAGAAGATCTGCTGCGCGGGCAGAAATTCGCGGATCTGATGCGCGATGAACGGCGTGCGGCCCATGCCGCCGCCGGCATAGACCTCGAAGCCTTCCTCGCCCGCCTCGTTGCGCACAATGCGCAGCGCGCAGTCGTGCCAGCGCAGCGCGGCGCGATCTTCCTTCGACGAGATCACCGCGATCTTGAACTTGCGCGGCAGATAACTGAATTCGGGATGGAAGGTCGTCGCCTGACGCAGTAATTCGGCCCAGGGGCGCGGATCGCAAATCTCGTCGGCGGCGGCACCGGCATATTGGTCGGCCGAGATGTTGCGGATGCTTTCGCCGCTCGTCTGGATCGCGTGCATTTCGACCGTCGCGAGTTCGGCGAGGATATCGGGCGCTTCTTCCAGCTTGATCCAGTTATACTGGATATTCTGGCGCGTCGTGAAGTGGCCGTAACCGCGGTCATATTTGCGCGCGATATGCGCGAGCTTGCGCATCTGCTCGGAATTGAATGTGCCATAGGGAATGGCGACGCGGAGCATATAAGCGTGGAGCTGAAGATAGAGGCCGTTTTTCAGGCGCAACGGCTTGAACTGGTCATCGTTCAGCTGGCCTTCGATACGGCGGCGAGTCTGGTCGCGGAATTCCTCGACGCGGGCGTCGACCATGGCCTGGTCATATTTGTCGTAACGATACATGTCAGATCACCCAGTTGCCGACGTCGGGGTCGGCCGGTTTCAAGGTCAGGTCGGGACGCACGGTCGGGCCCAGGGCGCGGATGCGGTCCTTGATGTGCGCGGGACGCGGGCCGTCGGAGGTTGCTTCGGCTGCGATCAGCTGGCCGCCGTTCACGCGGCGCGCGGCCTCTTCCTCGGCGAGGATGCGCTCGCCGGCTTCGCCGACGTCGACCGAATCCTCGACATGGATCGACCAGTCCTGCCCGGTCCACCAGATGACAGCGCCCGTTTTCAGGTCGTTGCCCGTTAAAAGTCGCATGAAAATTCCCTTTTTGCAGCGGCGAGCGCGGGTGCGCCCAGGCAGTCCAATGCGTCGGCGCGTGCCGCGACGGCACCGACGATGATCAGGGCGGGGCTCTTGACCTCCTCGCGCGCGACGAGGTCGCCGAGGTCGGTGAGCAGCGTACGCAGTACGCGCACGTCGGCGGTCGTGCCGCGCTCGATCACCGCGACGGGCAGGTCGGGCGAGACGCCGTCGGCGATCAGCTTGTCGGCGATGGCGGTCGCGGTCGCGAGACCCATGTAGATGACGAGCGTGCGGCCGCGGCCCGCGAGGCCCGACCAGTCCTGATCGGTCAGATCCTTGCACTGGCCGGCGACGAAACTCACCGCACTGGCATCCGCACGGTGGGTGAGGGGAAGGCCCGCCTCTGCAGCGCAGCCCGCCGCGGCGGTGATGCCGGGGACGACTTCGCAGGCAACACCCGCTTCGCGCGCCGCGTCGAGTTCCTCGCCGCCGCGACCGAAAATGAACGGATCGCCTCCCTTCAGGCGCACGACTCGCTTGCCGGCGAGCGTTTCGCGGACCAGCAGGTCGTTGATCAACTCCTGCTTCATCGTATGGCGGCTGCGCTGCTTGGCGACGCTGATGCGCTCGATATGCGACGGGATCAGCGCGAGCACGCCTTCGCCGACGAGCCCGTCATGCACAACCAGATCGGCGCTTTCGAGCAGCCGCGCGGCGCGCAATGTCAGCAGGTCGGGGTCGCCGGGGCCGGCACCGACGAGCCAGAGCTTGCCCGCAGGAGGGAGAGTCTTTTCCATGCAGCGTAGATGATCGCGCGGGCCGCGATTGGCAAAGCAGGCTTTATTGACGCTGGTGAAGGTAAAATTGCCACCACCATTCTCGTCACCCCGGACTTGATCCGGGGTCCATGACTTCGCGGCCACAAAGGATGCCGGATCAGGTCCGGCATGACGAAATCAGAGATATTTCTTGGTCACCAGCTGCGACCCTTCAGGGTCGCGCAGCCCGACGCCGATCGAAGCGCGCATCGCGTCGCTTTCCGAACTGGCGACCGGATAGGCGCAATAGTCGGCGGCGTAGAACGCGCTCGGCCGGTGATTGCCCGACAGGCCGATACCGCCGAAGGGTGCGGCCGACGAAGCACCGTTGGTGGGCCGGTTCCAG
>NZ_DASWTD010000038.1:0-11690 GCF_036402335.1 Sphingopyxis sp.
GGTCGACCTCGGCGAGGACATTGTCGCGGAGGCGATTCCAGTCGAACTTGCAGTCGGGGACGTCCCAGCCGAATTTGCGCGCGTCCTTCAAATCTTCGGCGAAATGCGCACCGTAAACGAGCAGCTTCTTGGGCACGCAGCCGCGGATGACGCAGGTGCCGCCGACCCGATACTCCTCGGCCACGGCGACGCGTGCGCCGTGCGAAGCCGCGATACGCGAGGCGCGAACCCCGCCCGACCCGGCGCCGATGACAAACAGGTCGAAATCAAACTCGCTCATTCAAAACCCCGATCTTTTGTGTTCGCGTGCAATTCGCGCCGGCGGCCTATGTGGTTACGCCCGGCGTCGATGCCAATCGAATTTTGCGGTCACAGTGATGGACAGCAGCTCAGTCGCCGAGCGCCGCCTGCATCAGCGCGCGCGTGGCCGGATCGAACTCGACCGTTCCTTCGGCGAGTCCTTTCGCCATTTCCTTGCCCAGTTCGACACCGAACTGATCAAAGGGATTGATGCCGAGCAGGACCGCATTGGCGAACACGCGATGCTCGTAAAAGGCGATCAGCGTGCCGAGGCTGCGCGGCGTGACCTGATCGAGCAGGATCGTCGTCGACGGGCGGTTGCCGGGATAGTTGCGCGCACCATCGTCGCTCGCGCGGCCCGTCATCAGCGCCGCGCCCTGCGCGATGCAATTGGCGACAAGCGTTTCGTGATGCGCGTCGTCGAGCAGATGATCGGGTTCGCGCGCGACGACGAATTCGACCGGCGTCAGATGCGTGCCCTGATGGAGCAACTGGAACACCGCATGCTGCGCATCGGTGCCGACGCCGCCCCATGTGATCGGCGCTGTCTGCTGTGCGACCGGCTGGCCTTCGAACGTCACCGACTTGCCGTTCGATTCCATTTCGAGCTGCTGGAGATAGGAAGGCAGCAAACGCAACCGCTCGTCATAGGCGAAGACCGCCCGGGTCTGGCAACCGAGGCGGTTGGCGTAAACCTGGTCGGCGAAGGCGGCGAGCAGGCAGATATTGTCGGCGCCGTCAGCAAGCCGAAAATGGCGATCCATCTCCGCCGCGCCCTCAAGCAGGTCGGCGAAGGCATCCCACCCGAGCGCGAGCGCGGCGGGAAAGCCGATCGACGACCACAGCGAATAGCGCCCGCCGACTGTCTCGTTGAACGGCAGGATGCGCGTTTCGTCGATGCCCCATTCCATCGCGCGGTCGGGCTTGGCGGTCAGCGCGATGAAGCGGCCGACCGGGTCAGCCACGCCCGCTTCGCCCAGCCACTGCAGCGCCGAATTGGCATTGAGCAGCGTTTCGGTCGTGGTGAAGGTCTTCGACGCGACCGCGACCAGCGTGTGCTCGGGGCTGAATTTCGCGAACGCCTCATCGAGCGCCGCGCCGTCGACGTTCGACACCACCGCGACGTCGTAACGATTGCTGTGGCGGCCGAGCGCGTCGATCAGCAGGTCGGGGCCGAGCGCCGATCCGCCGATACCGATATGCAGCAAATGCCGGATCTCGCCGAACGCACCCGCCTCGATCGCATCGATCATCATCCGCATCCGCTGGTGCAGCGCCTGTGCGGCATGCACCGACTCCGGCGCGCCATCGCCGCGCTCGGCGCTATGTTCGGCTGCGCGGTCCTCGGTCGGATTGGCGATGCCGCCCGAAAAGAGCGTCTTGCGCCGGCCTGCGAAATCCTGCGCATCTGCGAGGTCCGCGAGGATGGCGACAGCCGCCGTGTCGAGGTGCGTCTTGGCGAAATCGAAGCGGATATCGGCGACGTTGCGCACGAGCGCCTGCAGCCGTGTTTCGGGGCCGGCGGCAACGAGGTCGGCCAGCTTTTGCGGCTGCCAGTTGGAAAGAGCCTGCCAGGCCTGCGGGGCGGTTGTCATCTCATTTTCCTTCTTCCTCCGCTCGTGTCGAGCGAAGTCGAGACACCCCGAAGGCATATATTGCCGATGGGCATCTCGACTTCGCTCGATGCGAACGGGATTGTTCGAGCGTTTTCATAAGCCCGCCACCTCCACGGCGCCAGTGCCGTCCGCCGATATTTGCTTGACGTGGCAACCTATTCATCGCCAATGCCGCGACATGACCAATGCCAGCTTTACCGCCGATATGACGCCCCCGACCGGGCCCGCGCCGTCCGCCCCGACACCGGCGCCGGTGTCCGCAAAGGAAGAAGCGGTCGACACCGCCCGTTTCCTCGTCCTGCTCGCGATCGCGGTGCTGATTTTCCGCAGCTTTTTCCTGTCGCCCTTCAACATCCCGTCGGAATCGATGCAGCCGCGGCTCCTGATCGGCGACTATCTGCTCGTCAACAAGATGGCCTATGGCTATTCGAAATACAGCCTGCCGTTCAGCCTGCCGCTGATCCCGGGCCGCATTTTCGCGCGCACCCCCGAACGCGGCGACGTCGTCGTGTTCAAGGCGCCGCCGGTCAATGACAATGACTATATCAAGCGCGTCATCGGCCTCTCCGGCGACAGCGTTCAGGTGAAGGACGGTATCGTCTGGCTGAACGGCAAGCCGTTGAAGCGCGAAGCAGTCGCCGACCTTGTCATCCCGGTGACCCCGAACATGGTCGAGGCCTCGCGCGCGACGGGCACCCTGCCCTGCTATTCGCCCGAATTCGAAGAAGTCGGCGCCGACGGCCAGCGCCAGTGCCGCTACAAGCAGTTTCGCGAGACGCTGCCCGGCGGCAAAAGCTATAACATCCTCGACATCACAACGATCCCCGAAGACAATACCCCGCTCGTCGTCGTCCCCGAAGGCCATCTGTTCCTGATGGGTGACAACCGCGACCGCAGCGCCGACAGCCGTTTCCCCGCAATGGAAAACCAGGGCATCGGCCTCGTTCCCGAAGGAAACCTCGTCGGCCACGCGCTCGTCGGCATGTTCTCGACCGACGGATCGGCAAGCTGGATCAACCCGGTCAGCTGGTTCACCGCCGCGCGCTGGAGCCGCATCGGGGACGGTTTTTGAACGATCCCCTCGACACCGGGGCGCTCGCCGAAATCATCGGCTGCACCCCGGGCAATCCGGCGCTCTACGATCTGGCGCTGACGCACGGCAGCACCGGGCGCGCCGACTATCAGCGGCTCGAGTTCCTTGGCGACCGCGTGCTCGGCCTGGTGATCGCATCCGAACTCTACACGCGCTTTCCCGCCGCCAGTGAGGGCGAGATGTCGTCGCGGCTGCATGTGCTCGCATCGGGCGCGACCTGTGCCGCGATCGCGCAGCGCCTCGACCTCACCGCGCTCGTCCGCTTCGGCGCGCAGGCGCGGAGCGACGGCGGGCGCTACAGCGACAATATTGCCGCCGACGCGATCGAGGCGCTGATCGGCGCGCTCTATCTCGATCAGGGTGTCGAAGCGGCGCGCCGTTTCATCCTGACCCATTGGGGCGATATGATCGACGGGCAACAGGCGGCGCCGAAACATCCGAAGGCGGCGCTGCAGGAATGGGCTCTCGCGCGCAAGCGCCGTCCGCCCGAATATGAGATTGTCGCGCGCGAAGGCCCCGACCACGCGCCGCGTTTCCGCGTCGCGGTGAGCGTCGGAAAGCTCGCTCGCGCCGAAGCCGAGGGCGCATCGAAACAAGCGGCGGAAAAGGCGGCGGCGGCAGCCCTGCTCGCCGAACTCGAAGGAATCAAGGAATGACCCATCGTTGCGGATTTGTCGCCGTTGTCGGCGCGCCGAACGCTGGCAAGTCGACCATCGTCAACGCGCTCGTCGGCCAGAAGGTCGCGATCGTCAGCCCGAAGGCGCAAACGACGCGCACCCGCCTGATGGGCGTCGCGATGGACGGCGAAACGCAGATCGTGCTGATCGACACGCCCGGCATCTTTGCGCCCACCCGCCGGCTCGACCGCGCGATGGTCGCGGCGGCATGGAGCAGTCTTGAGCAAGCCGAGGCGATCCTCGTCATGGTCGATGCCGCCGCGAAGCTGACGGGGCGCGTCGAGCGCGTGCTCGAGGGCATCGCGAACCGGCCCGAGAAGAAATATCTCGTGCTTAACAAGGTCGACCTGACCAGGAAGGACAAGCTGCTGACGATTGCGACCGAACTCAACGGTCGGGTCGCCTTCGACGAAACCTTCTTCATCTCGGCGAGCAGCGGCGACGGCGTGCCCGAACTCAAGACGCACCTCGCGAAACTGATGCCCGAGGGGCCATGGCATTTCCCCGAGGACGAGGTCAGCGACGCCCCCGAACGTATGCTCGCGGCCGAAATCACGCGCGAACAGCTCTATCGCCAGCTTCACGAAGAACTGCCGTACCAGTCGACCGTCGAGACCGAGAAATTCTCGACGCGCCCCGACGGCAGCGCCGAAATCCACCAGCAAATCCTCGTCGCGCGCGACAACCAGCGCGCGATCATCCTTGGCCACAAGGGCGAGCGGATCAAGGAAATCGGCAGCCGCGCCCGCGCCGAGCTGACCGAGTTGCTCGGCCGCAAGGTCCACCTGTTCCTGCACGTCAAGGTCAAGGCGAACTGGGATGAGGACCGCGGCGTCTATCGCGACATGGGGCTCGACTGGGTCGATTGAGGAAAAAACCAAGGGGGAATAGAGATGCGCAAACCCGATTCGATCATATGGTTCGACCGCCTTTTTCTGGGGTCGATGGTGCTTGGGGCACTCAACTTCATCTTCGGGTGGAACGCGCTTTCGGCCAAGATCACGGCTTCGCCGGAATTTGCCGCAACGGGCTTTGGAACGGGATTCATTCTGGTTTCGGCCGTTATCGGTATGATCATCAACCTCGTCATCTGGTATTTTGTTTCGGCGCGCGGCAGCAAGGTCGCGAAATGGATCCTCACCGTCTTTTTCGCGATCGGCCTGCTGTCGATCGTGAACAATCTGAACAACCCGCTGGGCCCGCAGGGCATTCAGCTTGGCGTGACGTTCGTCATCGCCCTTGTTCAGGGCGCCGCGATCTACATGCTGTTCCGGCCCGATTCCGCAGCGTGGTTCAGCCGCAAGCCGCCGGTCGACCCGGACACTTTCCGCTAAACCACCTGCAATCGCGCGAGTCTAGCTCGTCGCCTCGCGCCGCAACGAGATGCGCGACTGCCCGTCCTTCGTCCGGAGGTCGAGCCGGTCGCCATCGAGCCGGTAACGCATCTCGAGGTCGCCATCGGGGATGCGGATCATCCCGTCGTCGATCTCATAATCCTGATACATTTCGTCCTCGCCCTTCAGCGGCCGACTGAAATAGGTGATCATCTCGGCGCTATCGGTGAATTCGACGAGGTCGTTGCGCGACAGGTCGTCAACACCATTGAGCGCAACGACGCGCCACTTCCCCACGACCCCCATCGCCTGCCGTTCGGCTTTCGTGGGCATCGGTGGTGCCGCTTCGCTGCCATAACCCGCATAGAGCGCGGCCTTTTTGTGCATCGTATCGACCAGACCGCGTTCGTCGGACAGGTCGGCATAGTCGACCGTCGCGAGGCGCCCCTTCAACCCATCGAGCAGGGCAAAGGCCCGGCGCGGGTCGCCATCGACGTGGAACGCGCGCGACGAGGCATCGAGCACCAGATATTCGTCGACCAGCATCTGTGCGAGGCGGAGATTGGCGGGCGGTGCCGCAGTCGGCGCCGACACCGCGAGCTTTTCGGCACGTTTGCGGCCGTCGATCGCGCTGACATAGGACAGGCCGATATCCATCAGCGGCGCGCCGTCGTCGGTCGCCGCGGCGGGAAGGAAGGTGCGGCCTTCGGCCTTGCCGAGCGAGGCGTAGATACCGCCGCTGTTCGACGACAGGAACGCACTGGGAACGGTGACGGTCACCGCGCCGTCGCGGCCGTCGCGCATCATGCCGTCCGGCACGCCGAAGACCCCGGTGATACGATAGCCGTCGCGCGGTGCCAGCGTCATAACAAGGTCGTGCGCGACCTCGCTCACCATGTTGCGGAACTCCTTCTGCATCAGCTCGCGGCCCTTGTCGGGGCCGTCGATGAAGAAGAGATTGCCGCCGCGGACGCTCGATATCTGGCTCGCGAGGCGCCCGTCATATTGCACCCCGACGCCGATCGTCGTCAGCCCGATCCCGCGTTTCGACGCATCGCGCGCCATCGTCATGAAACCGTCGGCCGACGTGTTGCCGACATTGGGCTGCTCGTCGGTGAACAGCATCATGCGGACATTGCCGTCGAAACTCTTCGCCTCGGCGAAGGCCGCGTCGTAGCCGATCCGCAGCCCCTCCTCCATATAGGTCGAACCCTCGATCGCGATCGCGTCGATCGCATCGTGTAGACGTTGCCTGTTGTCCGCAGCGTTCGTCGGTTGCAGATGCACCGTCGAATTGTCGCCATAGATAGTGATACCAAGCCGGTCGCCCGGCGTCATTTCGTCGACGATCTGGTGCAGTGCCGCTTTCACATTGGCGATCGGAGCGCCCTCCATCGACCCCGACCGGTCGACGACCGCCATCAGGCTCAATGGCTCGCGCTTCAGCCCGGCGGCGTCGACATTGCTGTCGAAACCGAGGCCCACGAACAGCAGGTCGCCCGGCCGCGTCGGCAGGTTCGCTGCCATCGCATGGAGGTTGAGGCACAGGATCTGCGCGCAGGCGGCGCCGGCAGGCAATGACAGGTCATGCTCGCCCAGCAGCCCCTCGACCGTCAGCGATTCGGGGCGCGGCAGCGTGTTCGTCATCTCGGCCATTGCGCGGAAATGCTGGATATCCTGTGCCCCGCCCTGACGGAGCGAACCGGTGACGACGATATTACTGTAATCTTCTTCGCTTTCCTCCTGCACGTCCTGTGCAAAGACGGATATGGGAGCCAGCGCGCTCAACAACGCCAAGGACATCATCGGTATACGAAATACTTTCCAGCTCGACATAGCGCTCTCCCTTAAAAGCAACTTATCTCGGTCGAAGATATCATGGAACCTTCCGCTTTCGTAACAGAAAATTCGAAGTAATCCCTCGTACAGATACTTGGCGCTATAGGCGACGGCAATCACTCGGTGGGGGGCTGCCGTCGAAACGCGCGGTGATCCACCCGATCGTTTCCTGCGCGCTGTCGCGCGCGCTGGCGCCATGATCGCCGGTCATGTCGATCCAGCGCAGCGCGGTCCCGCGCCTGCAAACGGCCTTCGCGAACTTTCGCGTGACCGAAGGCGCGACGATCGTGTCCCTGCTGCTCTGCGCGATCAGCAGCGGCCCTGGCACGCGCGCCGGATCGACGCTGTTGGCACGCTCGAACGAGCCGAAGGGTTCGATCTTTTCGATATCCTTGCCCTTCGTCGCCCGGGCAATGGTCAGGATGCCGAGGATCGTTCCCAGCTTGGGCTTCTTGTTGAACGCGACGCAGTTATTCTCCGACAGCCGGCGGATGATGCCCTGATTGGTGCGGTTCGCAATCGGATCCAGCGAGAAACCATAGAGCGTCGACCAGCTATGGAGCGCGAAGGACAGGAGCAGCGCGCGCGCATTCTTGTCGCTGCCCTCGCGCAGATTGGCCCCGAGATCGGTCGGCGGCGCGGCGGCCGCGGTCGCGACAAGCGTCAGGTCAGGCGCGTAAGCCTGCGCGGCGGTCGCTGTCCACAGCGCGGCGTGCCCCCCTTGCGATTCCCCCCAAACGGCAAAGCGGCTCCCCGCCGCCGCGCCGGGGATTTCGCGTGCCGCGCGGACGGCATCGAGCACCGAGTTCGCCGTGTCAGGCCCAACGAGGAACGGGTGCATTGTCGGGCTTCCGAGACCGATATAGTCGGGCGCGACGACGACATAGCCACTGCGAACTGCATCCATGCCCGCCGAATATTCGAAAAAGCTGGGACTGAGCGAGGGAGCGCACTCCTCCGCGACGCCCCACGCGCCGTGCGTCCAGGCGATGACGCGGCGCGGGCGCGGCGGGATCGCTTCCATCGGCGCCGCGACGATGCCGGTGACCGCGAGACGCTGGCCGCTGCCGTTCATCGTCCAATATTGTACGCGCCACGCCTGCGTCCCGGGCGGCGTACCGGTCATCGGACTGGCCGAGATCAGATATCGTGATGGCTGTGCCGCAGCGGGCACTGACAGGACCGAAAGCATGGAAAGCAGGACGGCGGCAAGCAGGTGGCGCATGGACGGTCTCCCCGATGCGCCACCCTATCATGGCTATGTCGCGACGAAAACGTCGCTCGTTAAGCCTCTTCGCTCGCGGCCTTCTTCTTCGCCGACGCTTGCTTCGCGGCGGGCTTTTTGGCGGGAGCCTTCTTCTTCGGCGCGGCCTTCTTCTTGCCCTTCGCGGGCCCCTTTGCAGCGCGCGCATCGATCAGCGCGATCGCCTCTTCGAGCGTCAGCGTTGCCGGATCGGCGCTCTTGGGCAGCGTCGCATTGGTCGTGCCGTCGGTCACGTAAGGTCCGAAGCGCCCTTCCATCAGCTTCATTTCGCCGCCGCTCACCGGATGCGGGCCGAAGGTGTTGAGCGGTTCGGCCTTGGTCCGTCCGCGGCCGCCGCCTGCCGCTGCTTCGGCGATGCGGACGACCGCGGCATTCATGCCGATGTCGAAAATTTCGGCGGTGCCCGTCAGCTTCGCATATTTGCCGTCATGAAGCAGATAGGGTCCATAACGCCCGAGGCCCGCCATGATCGGCTTGCCGCTTTCGGGATGCACCCCGACCTCGCGCGGCAGGCTCAAAAGCCGTAGCGCATAGTCGAGGTCGAAATCCTCGCCCGGAATGTCCTTGGGGATCGATGAGCGTTTCGCTTCCTTGCCGTCGCCGAGCTGGATGTACGGGCCGAAGCGTCCGCTGCGCCTCGTGACCTCCAGCCCGCTGTCGGGATCATTGCCCAGCGTCTCCGGCCCCGTATCGGCGCCATCGCTGCCGCCCGGCTGCGCGAATTTGCGCGTGTATTTACAGTCGGGATAGTTGCTGCACGCAATGAACGGGCCGAACTTGCCGCCACGCAGCGCCAGCTTGCCGGTGCCGCAATTGGGGCAGAGGCGCGGGTCGCTGCCATCACCCTTGTCGGGGAAGAGATAGGGGCCGAGGAACTCGTCGAGCGCCGCGGTGATCTCCGACGGCTTCTGCTCCATCACTTCGCCGGTGCGCGGCTTGAAATCACGCCAGAAGCGTTCGAGCACCGCTTGCCATTGCGCGCGACCGCCCGAGACGTCGTCCAGCTCTTCCTCAAGCCCGGCGGTGTAATCATATTCGACATAGCGTGCAAAAAAACGTTCGAGGAACGCCGTCAGCAACCGCCCGCTTTCTTCCGGAATGAAGCGATTCTTCTCGACCCTTACATAAGCGCGATCCTTGAGGACTTGCAGGATCGCCGCCCAAGTTGATGGGCGCCCGATGCCGAGCTCTTCCATCTTCTTGACCATGCTGGCTTCGGAATAGCGCGGAGGCGGCTGGGTTTCGTGGCTTTCGACCTCGACCCCCGTCTTTGCGGGCGCATCGCCCTTGGCCATGGCGGGCAGCAGGCGTGCATCGTCGTCGTCGTGGCTGTCGTCCCGGCCTTCGTCATACAGTGCGAGGAAACCGGGGAATTTGACGACCTGTCCGGTGGCCCGCATCGTCGTTTTCCCGGTACCGTCGGTCAGGTCGATGCCGGTCCGCTCCAGCCGCGCCGAGGCCATCTGGCTTGCCATCGCGCGCTTCCAGATCAGCTCGTAAAGCCGTCCATGATCGCCGCTGCCCGCCTTGTCCTTCGAAAAATCGGTCGGACGGATCGCTTCGTGAGCCTCCTGCGCATTCTTTGCCTTGGTCTGATAGATGCGCGGCTTGTCGGGGACGTAGCCGCCGTCATAGCGGTTCGCGATCGCCGCGCGCGCCGCGCTGATCGCGGCGCCGTCCATCTGAACCCCGTCGGTTCGCATATAGGTGATCGCACCGTCCTCATAGAGTCCCTGCGCGACCCGCATCGTATGGCTGGCGGAAAAGCCGAGCTTGCGCGCGGCCTCCTGTTGCAAGGTCGACGTCGTGAACGGCGGCGGCGGGTTGCGCGTCAGCGGCTTGGTTTCGACCGCATCGACGGTGAAATGCCCCGCCTTCACATCGGCCTCGGCGGCGCGCGCATCGGCTTCGCTGGTGATCGACAGCCGCTCGATCTTGTCGCCGCGCCACTGCGCAAGACGCGCCTTGAACGGCGTGCCCGACATTTCGAACAGGCCGGTGATCGACCAATATTGCTGCGCAACAAATGCTTCGATTTCGCGCTCGCGTTCGACGATCATGCGCAGCGTCACCGACTGGACACGACCCGCCGATTTGGCGCCGGGCAGCTTGCGCCACAGAACCGGCGACAGAGTGAAGCCGACGAGATAGTCGAGCGCGCGGCGGGCGCGATAGGCATCGATCAGATCATCGTCGAGCGCGCGCGGATGCGCCATCGCGTCGGTCACCGCCTGCTTGGTGATCGCGTTGAAGGTGACCCGGTCGACCTCCGCCGGCAGCGCCTTTTTGCTACGCAACAATTCCTGCACATGCCAGCTGATCGCCTCGCCCTCGCGGTCAGGGTCGGTCGCGAGAATCAGGCGGTCGGCGGCTTTCGCCGCGTCCTGGATTTCCTTCATCCGCTTCGTCTTGTCGGGATACAGCTGCCACTGCATCGCAAAGCCGTCATCGGGATCGACCGACCCGTCCTTGGGCGGCAGGTCGCGAACATGGCCGTATGATGCCAGCACCTTGAAGTCGCGACCGAGATATTTCTCGATCGTTTTCGCCTTTGCGGGCGATTCCACAATTACCAATTGCATGAAAAACCTTAGTCCTGAGATGCCCCTTACGTACGTACGCGTGAGGGTGGCGCCGTATGCGGCAGCGTCAACCGAAAATTTCGACTGCGCCCGATTGCCGCCTGCCAAGCGCTATATAGAATGTAGCGGCTGCGACGACGCCGAACAACCAGCCAGCTTGCGAGACGGTATTGGACAAAAACATCCATCCCCATTGCGCAGCCTCGTTCGACGTCTCCACGAACAGGCCGGCCGCGATCGGCGCGAGCTGCCAGGCAAAGGCGACGACCGCGATCACCGTGCAGCTCGCCCAGGAATTACCGGTCCGTTCCCAGCTTTCGGAAAGCGCGTCGGACACCGCCCTGTCTTCGGCAAGCAGGATCGGAACGGCAAGCAGCCATCGGCCCGCGAGATAGGCACCCGGAAGGATCAGCAGCAACAGGCCGAAGCCGACCCCCAGTCCGAACAGCAATCCAACGCCGAACATCGATCCGATCCGTAGCTTCCAGGGCCGGGCGGGTGCGATGCCGGCACCGTCGAGAATCAGCAGCGTCGCCCACGCCTGGATGATCAGGTTCGCAAACAGGAAACCGATCTGATAGCCGAACGCAGCGCCGGGATACCAGGTAGCGACCACGTCATAACCGACACCGGTCGCAATCAATATCCCGAACAGGATAGCAAAATTCGACACATCGGCGTGCATGCGTTCGAATGTCTCGCGCGCGACCGTCGCCGCCAGACTGACATCCAATTGCATTGCCGACCTCCCCCCTGCCCCGTCGCGCAAAAGTGGGACGTGCTCCCGCTGCGCGTCAAGAGACAAATCGGCGATTGCAGCGACTGCAACTAACCCTGGTTCTGCCATTTGAAATCGGCGGGCAGGATGCACTTGCCGGCGTCGTATTTTCCGACGCTGCGGATGATCTCCCGATCCCCGGGTTCGATGCGGCGTCCGCTGATCTGGCTGTCGATCACGCGCCGGACCAGCGCGTCGAGGCGGGTA
>NZ_DASWTD010000039.1:0-3148 GCF_036402335.1 Sphingopyxis sp.
AGCATCGTGAAGATCGCGCTTTCGGTCGCGCGCCCCGCGTCGGTGAGGCGGAGCTCCTTCGCCCGCCGGTCGCGGTTGCCCGGCCGCGTCGTCAGATATTCGCGCGCCTCCAGCTCCTTCACGACGCGCCCGAGCGACTGCTTGGTGATGCCGAGCAAGGCGAGCAGGTCCGAAATCGTCAATCCCGGTTGCCGCGCGATGAAATAGAGTGCGCGGTAGTGCGCGCGCCCGATCTCCTTTTCGGCCAGCCGCACGTCGATCGCGCGCCACAGCGAGGCATGCGCGAAAAACAGATACTCGATGCCGCGGCGGACCTCCTCTTCACGCAAGAAAAGGGCAGAGGCGGCGGGTACTTGTGAAAGAAAATTTTCATCCGGCATAGTCGCTACCGTTGCGCGCCGTGCCCGTCTTTGGCAAGAGGCGCGCTCCATAAACCCGCTAGCTACAGGTGTTTCCGCATGTCCGCTCCCGCCTTCACCCATCTGCCGCACTCCGATCTGATCGCGGACGATGTACGGGCGGCGGCGATCGCCGATCCGGTGTTCGGACGCGTCTTCACCGACCATATGGTGTCGATCCGCTACACCGAAGGCCAGGGCTGGCACGATCCCCAGGTCATGCCCCGCGGGCCACTGTCGCTCGATCCGGCGACCGCGGTGCTCCACTATGCGCAGGAAATCTTCGAGGGGCTCAAGGCGTACCGGCTTGAGGACGGGTCGATGGCGCTGTTTCGCGTCGAAGCCAATGCCGCACGCTTCAACGCGAGCGCGCGCCGCATGGCGATGGCCGAACTGCCCGAGGAGTTGTTCATCGCCGCGGTGAAGGAAGCCGTCGCTGCCGATGCACACTGGTTCCCGCCGGTTGATGGCGGCGCGCTTTATCTGCGCCCCTTCATGTTCGCGAGCGAGGTCTTCCTCGGCGTCAAACCCGCGGCCGAATATCAGTTCCTCGTCATCACCTCGCCCGTCGGTAATTATTTCAAGTCGGGCGCCCCCGCGATCTCGCTCTGGGTGTCGGAAGATTATACCCGCGCCGCGCCCGGCGGCACCGGCGCCGCCAAATGCGGCGGCAACTATGCCTCCAGCCTCGTCGCGCAGCGCGAGGCGATCGCCAAGGGGCATGACCAGGTCGTCTTCCTCGATGCCGCCGAACATCGCTGGATCGAGGAATTGGGCGGAATGAACATGTTCTTCGTTTTCGACGACGGCAGCATCGTTACGCCGCCGCTGACCGGCACCATTCTCCCGGGCATCACGCGCGACGCGATCATTACGCTGGCGCGTGATGCGGGCCTGACGGTGCGGGAGGGACCCTATGCGATCGACCAGTGGCAGGCCGATGCGGAAAGCGGCAAGTTGACCGAAAGCTTCGCCTGCGGCACCGCCGCGGTGGTAACTCCGGTGGGCAAGGTGACGCGCGGCGAAGCGAGCTTCACGATCGGCGCCGGCGGCCCGGGGCAGGTTACGGAAATGCTCAAGGGCAAGCTCGTCGACATCCAGCGCGGTCGCGCGGCCGATCCGCACGGCTGGGTGACGCGCCTCTAAGCCGCGACCTTGCCAATCATGCGGCGCGCGTTATAGACGCGCTCGCACCGGCCCGTTGGGGCGTCGCCAAGTGGTAAGGCAGCGGCTTTTGATGCCGCCATTCGCAGGTTCGAATCCTGCCGCCCCAGCCAGCCGGTGCGAGCAGGACGCTCCAAGAGCGCTCAAGCTGGCTCTTGGAGCAATTTAGAAACAATGAGTTATGGCTAGGCGGCGTCGCGTGCGTGACGCCCGCGATCAGCCGCGCTGCGAATCAAGAATTTCATGATCGGTCGCGACCTGCTGCGCCTTGGCATGACTTTCGATGAGCAACTGATAGGGCGGGAATATCTTCGTATAGACCTGCGCCCATTCGGCGGCATCGTCGCGGTGCCACGTATGCTGGAGTTCGGACGCGACGGCGGCGGTATCTATCGGCACGACTCCCGCCTGCACAACACGCGCGAGTGTGATTTCCTGCGCCATCTTCGAATAGGTGCCCGACGCATCGACGACCGCGAACACCTTGTACCCCTCCTGCACCGCGCTGATCGACGGGAAGGCCATGCAGACGCTGGTGATCGTTCCCGCGATGACCAGCGTCTTGCGCCCCGTTTCCTTCACGGCAGCGACAAAGTCGGGATTGTCCCACGCGTTGATCTCACCACGGCGAGCGACATATTTCGCGTGCGGGGCATTGTCGTGAATTTCGGGGATGAGGGGGCCGTTCGGCCCCTGTGGCACCGACGCGGTGGTGATCACTGGCATGTTCGCGAGCGTCGCCATTTTCGCGAGCGCGGTGGCGTGGCTGCGCAGCACCGGCATCGGCATGTCGGCAACGGTCTGGAACAGGCCGCTTTGATGGTCGATCAGCAGCATTGCGGCATCATCGGGATCGATCACCGGGCGCGCACCGTTGAAGTTTGCGGGGATGGACATCGGATATTCCTTTCGGGTTACGGCCCCGCCAGCCGGACTCCGGCCCGGCCGGCGGGACGCGCGAGGGATTAATCGGCCTGGTCGTAAGAGAACTGGATGCCGGCGGTCCCGCCAGTCTCAATGAACAGATTCATGAAAGCGGGCACGGTCTCGCTGCGCTTCCAGTCGCGCTGCAACTCGCAGAAAAGCTGGGGGACCGAGATCAACTTTCCGCCCGCCTGCTCGATACGGCGCAGCGCCGCCTCGTGCGCCGCGACCGAGGTGCCGCCGACGGCATCGACGGGGACATAGACCTCATAGCCCTCCGCAAGCGCGTCGAGCGCGGGAAAGGTCAGGCACGCCTCGGTCCACAGCGCAGTCATGATCAGTTTCCTGCGCCCCGTCGCCTCGACCGCCCTGCGAAATTCAATATCTTCCCAACTGTTGATCGTTGTGCGGTCATAGGTCGGATGGTCGCCGAGAATCCTGCGGATCTGCGGCACCGGCGGCTTGTTGAGCCCCGTTTCGACATTCACTGTCGAATGAATGATCGGCAGATCATAAGCGACCGCCGCCCTTGCGCAGCCGGCAATGTTGTTGAGCAACAGCTGCCGGTCCATCGAGGCGATCGAATTCACCTGTACGGGCTGATAGTCGATGATGATGAAAGCCGAATTCTGCGGAGTCAGCAGATGGTCGGTCTTCGGGTT
>NZ_DASWTD010000040.1:0-11918 GCF_036402335.1 Sphingopyxis sp.
ATATGTCCAATGGGCGTCGTTTCCGAATTTTTCGACTTTTCTTCAATAGCTTCTACCGCATTTTTGACGATGTTCGTCATCGCCTGCGACAACAGCCTGCGGTCGCAGACGAGCGGTTCGATCCCGCTGGGGGTTTTGACGGTAAAAACGATGTCGGGCTTCGCCACTTCGAACAGGAATACCGCCTGACGCAGAATATCGCGCGCATCCTCGACCCCGAACGTCGGCTTGGGCATCCGCGCGAAACTCGAAAATTCGTCGACCATGCGCCGCATGTCGTGCACCTGCCGGATCACCGTATCGGTCAGCTTGCGGAAGGTCGCGGCGTCGCCTTCCACCTTGTCGCCGAAACGCCGCTGAAGCCGTTCGGCCGCAAGCTGGATCGGGGTGAGTGGATTCTTGATCTCGTGCGCGATACGCCGCGCGACATCGGACCAGGCGGCGCGCCGCTGATCGAGCAGCTGCTGGGTAATATCCTCGAAGCTCAGGACGAATCCGTCGCCCTGCGCCACCGCCTTGGCCGCGAGCGTCGCGGGTTCGGCATCCTTTCGCGACAGCTGCACGATCGCCTCGCGCTCGTCGCCGGTCAGCAGCCGCGCCAGCTCGGGCGCGACATCGTCCAGAGGCTGGCCGGTGAGGCAATCCGCCGACTGACAGATGAGGCGCTCTGCCGCCGCATTGGCGAGGAGGATGCGGCGGTCGGCATCGACCGACACCACCGCCGACGACACGCCGCTGAGCACCGCCTCGATAAAGCTGCGCCGCGCCTCGAGCTGTTCGTTGGCATTGACCAGCGCGCCGGTCTGCCCTTCCAGCTGCTCGGTCATCCGGTTGAAGGCGCGGGTGAGCACCGAAATTTCGTCGTCGCGGGCCGGCGGGGTAACCCGGACCGAAAGGTCGCCGCCGGCAGCCGATCGCGTGGCACCGATCAGCGTTCCAAGCGGGCGAACGATCCGGTCGGCGACGACGATCGCCGCAAAGACCGCCAGCGCGAGCAGGAGCAGCGACCCCAGATAAAGCGCGCCGTTGAACTGGAGCTGAAGTTGCTGCGACCGCCCGAACAGCGCATTATAGTCCGCCAGCACGCTGCGTGCGCGATCGAATTGTTCGAGCCCGAGAATGTTCGCATCGCGCGACGCATAGACATAGGCATTCGGCCGCCCCGGAAGGCGGGTCGCCGCTTCGATCCGGTCCGATTTCTGCAGGACGACGACCTTCTCACCCTTGTTCAGCCTCGCGACGGTCTCCGGCGAAATGCGCGTCTCCGCCGCACGATTGTCGGGATCGACCATCACGGGGGTACGCGCGATGCCATCCGCACCGATCTCGATGATCGCCGATTCATTCAGTTCGCGGAGCACGACCTGCTGGCCATAGGCATTCTGGAACGGCACGCTGTCGATCGGATAGCGCGCGAGATAATCGCCGAGATCCTTTGCCATCGTCGTCGTGTTCGCGCTGACGGACTTCTGGCTGTCCTCGTAAAAGGCCTGCGCCATGCTGGCTGCGTTTTCGAACATCCCGCGCGAGCGGTCGGAATACCAGAAATTGACCCCGAACTGGAACAGCAGCGAGGCGAATATCACGACGAGCAAGGTCGGCGCAGCCGCGATCAGCGAAAAAAGGGCGACGAGCCGGACGTGGAGGCGGCCGCTGCCTCCCGCCATCGACCGCACTGCGCGCGCGCGCGCCACCCTGCTCCCGACCAGAACGATCAGCGCCATGGCCGGCACGAGGTTGGCGACCATGATCGTCGCGACCAGTGCCGGTGTGAGCAATCGCTCGCTCTGGGCATCGCCCGTCACGTAAATATAGGTCGCGGTGGCAATGCTGACGATGACGGCAAGCGTGTAATATTCCGGGGCAGCGAAACGCCAGAAGCCCGAGCGCACTTCCGGACCGTCCGAATCCATATCGAAAGCCAGGGAAGACGATTGCGTCATTGTTGCCGCGTTACGACAATCCTGTTGCATAGAAAACACACAATTTGCATGCGTGTCGCCCAAACGCCCCAATTCCGGGTCTGGTGTCGTCGATCAGGGGTGCGTGGGATCGATATCCAGCTGCCCCAGCCGTTTGCGCAGCGTGTTACGGTTGATGCCGAGCCGTCGCGCGGCTTCGAGCTGGTTACCGCGGACGTCGCGCAGGACACGTCGGAAAAGCGCCGCTTCGACAATCGCTTCCAACCGTTCGTGAAGGTCGCCTTCGCCCGTCGCATCGGCGATTTGTTCGCGCGCCCAGTCGTCGACTGCGCGGGCGATGAGCGCCGCAGGTTCGATGGCGCCGCCGCTCTCGCCGCTTTGGTGCAGCACCGTTTCGACGTCGCGCGCCGAAACGACGGTATCGCGTGAGAGCACCGCGAGCCGCTGGACAACATTGCCCAACTCGCGGACGTTGCCCGGCCAGTCATAACGTTCGAGCCATTGCATCGCCTCGGGCGCGAACTGCCGGTCGGGAAGGCCCGAGCTGCGCCCCGCCTCGACGAAATGGCGGACGAGCGCCGCGATATCGCTGCGCCGGTCGCGCAGTGGCGGCAAGGTTACCGGGATGACGTTGAGACGATAGAAAAGATCTTCGCGGAACCGGCCATCGGCGACGAGCGTGCGCATGTCGCGGTGGGTGGCGGCGATGACGCGAACATCGGCGCGCAGCGCCTGATTGCCGCCGACGGTCGAATATTCGTTGCTCTGGAGCACGCGCAGCAGGCGCGTCTGCGCCTCGAGCGGCATGTCGCCGATTTCGTCGAGAAACAGCGTGCCGCCGGCTGCCTGTTCGAAGCGCCCGGCGTTGCGGCTGTGCGCGCCGGTGAAGGCGCCCTTTTCGTGCCCGAACAGCTCGGCCTCGATCAGTTCGCGCGGGATCGCTGCCATGTTGATCGCAACGAAAGGCCCGGCGCGTCGCAGCCCCGTCGCGTGGATCGCGCGCGCGACGACCTCCTTTCCGGTCCCTGATTCGCCGAGGATCAGCACCGCAAGATCGTTCGACGCGAGCCGTGCGATCGTACGGTACACTGCCTGCATCGCAGGTGCGCGCCCGACAAGTCCGTGACTGTCGGCGGGCGCCGACGTGTCTCTGGCGGCCGGTTCGGCCGGCCGCTCGAGCGCTGCGCGAACGCTGGCGGTCAATTCGTCGAGGTCGAAGGGCTTGGGCAGATAGTCATAGCTGCCGATCCCCGTCGCGCGCACCGCGGTGTCGAGCGTATTCTGCGCCGACAAGACGATCACGGGCGTCGCAGGATCGACCCCGGCGCCGGGGAGCGAATTGATGCCGTCGCCGTCGGGCAGGACGACGTCGGTAATGACGAGGTGCGGACGATTGTCGGCAAGCCAGGCATTGCGCTCGGCGATGCTGGCGACCGAGGCGAAGTGCCCGCATTCGCCAACCAGCGTTTCGCGGATGATCATTGCGATCGCCGGATCGTCCTCGACCAGCAGGATCGTCTTGCCTTCGCTCATGCCGATCGCCCTTTTTGCGCGACAGGCAGGTGGACGCGAAAGCGCGTCCATTCGCCGTCGCGCATATGCTGGACCGTGCCGCCCATATCGCGCGCGAGCTTGGCGACGAGCGCGAGGCCGAGCCCCCTTCCCTCGCGCTTCGTCGTTACGAACGGATCGAACAGATCGCCGCGGATATCGGCGGGAACGCCGGGACCATTATCGCTGACGCTGACCTCGATCGGCAGCGCGATGCGCCCCCGCCCGTCGCCATTGTCGATCGACAGGCCGTGGCGATACGCGGTCGTCAGCCGGACGACGCCGTCGTCGCGGCCGCCGAGTGCTTCGCAGCCGTTCGTCACGAGGTTGAGCAGAATTTGCACCATGGCGTCATGGTTTCCATGCACGAGCGGCAGCGAGGGATCGAAATCTTCGGCGAAGCGGACCCCCGGAAACTGGCGCGCACGCACCGTTTCCATCGCCTGATGGATCGGCTGGTAGAGGTTGATCGGGCCGCAAGCGATGGGCTGCCCGCGCGAGAAATGCTCCATCTGGTCGATCAGCGTCGCGATCCGGTCGACCTCGGCGCAAATCAGTGTCGTGAAGCGTTCGCCGCCGGCATCGGTCTTGCGCGCAAGCAATTGCGCGGCGCCCTTGATACCGGCGAGCGGATTCTTGATCTCGTGCGCCAGCATCGATGCCGCCGCACCCGCCGCGCGGCCCGAGCGGCCGATCGCGCCACCCATCAGCTCGGAATCGCTTTGCGAGGGCACGAGCGCAAGGATGCGGTGCCCGCTGTTGCCGTAGGGAACCATCTGCATGTCGACGAAGACCGGTTTGCGGTCACCGACCGAGATTTCGGCGCGATGCGCGAACAGCGCCGACGTCGCAGCTTCGTTCATTCGCTGGCGATAGCTGCGATCCATCTTGATGACGTCATAGACGACGCGTCCGACCATCGCCGACCGGCTGACATTGCAGAGCTGTTCGGCGGCGGCGTTGACGAACAGCACGATGCCGCCGCCGTCGATCAGCAATGTGGGAACGGGATGCGATTGGATCAGCTCGTCATGGTCGAACAGGGGAATGCTCGACGTCAACGCAGTCACGCAGCGGCCTTGGTCAGATGTGGGCCGTAAAAGGCTTCAAGCGCGTCGAGCACGCCCCTGCTGTCGGGAATCTGATTGACCTTGTTGCGGAACTCGGCCGAACCATGTAGGCCCTTGACGTACCAGCCGAGGTGCTTGCGCGCCATATTGACGCCGGTCATCTCGCCATAATGATCGATCATCGCGCGATAATGCGATGTAATGACGTCATATTGCTCGTCGATGCCGGGATCGGGGCGTTCGGCTTCGCCGCGCAGCGCCGCCATCACCTGCCCGAGCAGCCACGGGCGGCCATAGGCACCACGGCCGATCATGACGCCATCGGCGCCGCTTTGCTCGAGCGCGGTCCGTGCGTCGGCGGCCGAACAGATGTCGCCGTTGACGATGACCGGAATCGACACCGCATCCTTGACCGAGCGGACAAAGCGCCAGTCGGCTTCGCCGCGATACATCTGGTTGCGTGTGCGGCCGTGAACCGTCACCAGCTTCGCGCCCAGATCCTCGGCGATATGCGCGAGTTCGGGCGCGTTGAGGCTGTCGTGGCACCAGCCCATGCGCATCTTGACCGTCACCGGCACCTTCACCGCCTTGACGCAGCTATCGATCAGCGCCGCGGCGAGCTTGAGGTCGCGCATCAGCGCCGAGCCGGCATCGCCATTGGTGACCTTGCGTACCGGGCAACCCATGTTGATGTCGATGATCGAGGCGCCGCGATCTTCGTTGAGCTTCGCCGCTTCCCCCATTTCATAAGGCGTGCAGCCGACGAGCTGCATCGACACCGGTTCTTCGACCGGGTCCCAGGCCGCTTTTTGAATCGATTGGCGCGTTTCGCGGATCGCAGCCTGGCTCGCGATCATCTCGGTGACGTTGAGCCCCGAACCATAATAGCGCACGAGCTTGCGGAATGGCAGGTCGGTGACGCCCGTCATCGGCGCGAGGATCACGGGATCCGCGATGGTGATATTGCCGATCTGGATGGGCCGCAGCGGCGCCATGGCGGGGAGCTTTCGTCTGATTGCCTAAAATTTGAGCAGCCCGTACACGTTAAGCCGCTTTCCCGCAAGACGCGGCTGCGCTAACCGGCGCGCACCATGGCCGAGTCCCCCCCTCCCGTTTTGCCGCACGTCGCGGTCATATTGCTCGCGGGCGGCCAGGGGACGCGCGCGGGCTTCGACCTTCCGAAGCAGCTCGCGATGCTTGGCGGCAAGCCCGTCCTGCGCTGGAGTCTCGACGCCTTTTCCGCACACCCTGCGATCGGTGGCGGTGTGCTGGTCGCAAATGGTGACGTCATGGCGGCGCTCGGTGACGTTCCGGACACGTGGTTTTCTGCCGATCCCGGCGAAGAGCGGCAGCAATCGGTCGCAAACGCGCTCGCTGCGCTTCGTGATTGGGACGATGGAGCGTTCGTCCTTGTTCACGATGCGGCGCGACCCGGCGTTACCGCCGAAGTGATCGATCGCCTGCTCGCCGCGCTCGGGGATGCCGAGGCGGCGATCCCGACCTTGCCCGTCCCCGACACCCTCGTTGAACAAAGCGCGCATCTGGCCGGCGAAGTCGTCGACCGCGGCGCACTGGCCCGTGTCCAGACGCCGCAAGCCTTCCGCCTCGGCACCCTGCGCCGCGCGCATGCCGAAGCGGCGGAATCAGCCGCGACCGACGACGCGCAGCTGGTGCGCCGGCTGGGACTGGCTGTCGCTGCAGTGCCCGGCGATCCGCGGCTTCACAAACTGACATATGCCGAGGATATGATGATCCTCTCGGGGCTTCTGGGGACTGGCACGATGCGAACCGCAGTTGGTATGGGGTACGACGTCCATCGCCTGGTACCCGATAAGCCGCTCTGGATCGGCGGGATAGAAATCGCGCATAGTCATGGGCTTGAAGGGCATAGCGATGCCGACGTCGGACTTCATGCACTGACCGATGCGATCCTCGGTGCGCTCGGCGACGGCGATATCGGCGACCATTTCCCACCGAGCGATCCGCAGTGGCGCGGCGCCGCGTCGTACCGCTTCCTCGGCTTTGCGGCCGGGAAGGTGGCGGCGCGCGGAGGGCGCATCGATCATGTCGACCTGACAATCATCGCCGAAGCGCCGAAGATCGGGCCGCATCGTACCGCGATGCGGGCACGGATTGCCGAAATCCTTGTGATTCCGCTTGAACGGGTTAGTGTAAAGGCGACTACGACAGAGCGGCTGGGTTTCACCGGCCGCCGCGAGGGGATCGCTGCCCAGGCCGCAGCGACCTTACAACTTCCGGAGATTTGAACCTTGCCGTCCGATGCTGAAACGCGCCTTGCCGCGCGCGACGACCTTGCAACCGGCGTCCTTGCGAACAATCGCGCCGCAGGGCGGAAAATAGCCGTAGCCGAAAGCTGCACCGGCGGCATGGTGTCGGCCGCGCTGACCGATATCGCCGGCAGTTCGGACGTGTTCAGCGCCGGATTCGTCACCTATTCGGGTCACGCGAAGCAGAGCCAGCTCGACGTCAGCAGCGAAATTCTCGAAACCTTCGGCGAAGTCTCGCTTGCAACCGCGTGGGCGATGGCGGCAGGGGCGCTGGCAAACAGCGACGCCGACGTCGCGGTCGCGATCACCGGCATCGCCGGTCCCGGCGGCGGGTCGGAGAAGAAGCCCGTGGGCCAGGTCGTCTTTGCGCGCGCGCTGCGCGGGCAGGATCCCGACGATTATTTCACCCAGCGCGTCCAGTTCGAATCGACCGACCGCGCTGCGATCCGCCACGCCGCGACTCTGTTCGCGCTCGACCTGCTTCAGCCCGAAAAGGACGGGCTGCGGCCGTCGGAAGATATCGCCCTCCCCGCGCCGTAATCCGTGTTGGCAAATGGCGGCTTGGGGCCGGAAGTTGTCCCTTTGTGCACCCCGGCGAAAGCCGGGGCTCTATGCGGTAACACGCTAAGTTCGCGTTAGAATTCTAGGCCCCGGCTTTCGCCGGGGTGCACATCCCTATCGGCAGCTTCCGGGCGTTACCGGACGCCGCCTATCGCCCGTCACGGAATAGCGTAGGTCACATTCGCCTGCCCCACAGGCTTGTCGGCGTTGTCGGTCCAGATACGGATATCCATCACTGCAAGCCGCTTGCCGAGGCGCAGCATATACGCGTCGGCGAACAGCGGCCCCGGACGGCAGGGGCGCAGGAACTGGTAGTTGAGCGCGCTGGTCACTGCCATCGCGACGGGTCCGATATGCGCGAGGACGAGCGCATAGGCCGCCATGTCTGCGAAACCCATCTGCGTCGGGCCGGAGATCAGCCCGCCGGGGCGCAGGGCCTTGTCGGTGGGATCGAGCCGCGCGCGGATATGCCCCGGCGCGGCCGACACCACATGGCCGCGCGAGCCGGGCTCCGACTGCGGGAAGGCTTCTGCCATGAAGGCGTTGAGCGCGTCCGCATCGAGGCGGATCGCGCCAGACGATACAGGCGACGATGCCGGCGCGCCCTCCCCCGCCATCGGGATCAGCGCGTCAGCTTCTTGTACGACGTCGCGTGCGGGCGCGTCGCATCGTCGCCGAGGCGCCGGATCTTGTCTTCTTCATAGGATTCGAAATTGCCTTCGAACCATTCGACATGGCTGTCGCCCTCGAACGCGAGGATATGCGTCGCGAGGCGGTCGAGGAAGAAGCGGTCATGGCTGATGCCCAAGGCGCAGCCGGCGAAATTTTCGAGCGCTTCCTCGAGCGCGGCGAGCGTTTCGGTGTCGAGATCGTTGGTCGGCTCGTCGAGCAGCAGCACGTTGCCGCCCTGCTTCAGCATCTTGGCCATATGGACGCGGTTGCGTTCGCCACCCGACAGTTGTCCGACCTTCTTCTGCTGGTCAACGCCCTTGAAGTTGAAGGCGCCGACATAGGCGCGCGTCTGCATCTCGTGCTTGCCGATGTTCATCAGTTCGTGACCGCCCGAAATTTCCTGCCAGACATTATTGTCGGGCTTGAGGTCGTCGCGGCTCTGGTCGACGAAGCCGAGGCGGACGGTGTCGCCGATCGTGACCTTGCCAGCGTCCGGGGTTTCCTGCCCCGTGATCAGCTTGAACAAGGTCGACTTACCTGCGCCGTTCGGACCGATCACGCCGACGATGCCGCCGGGCGGGAGCGAGAAGGACAGGTCTTCGAAGAGCAGCTTGTCGCCATAGGCTTTCGAGATGCCCTCGACCTCGATCACCTTGCCGCCGAGGCGTTCGGGGACCTGGATGACGATCTGTGCCTTGCCCGGGATGCGCTTTTCCTGCGCCTCGACGAGCTGGTCGAAGCTCTTGATACGCGCCTTCGACTTGGCCTGCCGCGCCTTGGGCGACTGCCGGATCCATTCGAGCTCGTCCTTGATCGCCTTCTGGCGACCGGCATCCTCGCGCGCTTCCTGTTCGAGGCGCTTGCCCTTTTTTTCGAGATAGGTCGAATAATTGCCTTCGTAGACGAAATAGCGGCCGCGATCGAGTTCGAGGATCCAGTTCACGACATTGTCGAGGAAATAGCGATCGTGGGTGACGAGGATCACGTTGCCCGGATAGTCGACGAGATGCTTTTCGAGCCAAGCGACGCTTTCGGCGTCGAGATGGTTTGTCGGTTCGTCGAGCAGCAGGATCGACGGCTTTTCGAGCAGCAGGCGCGTCAGCGCGATGCGGCGGCGTTCGCCGCCCGACAGATTCTCGACGCCCCAGTCGCCCGGCGGGCAGCGGAGCGCTTCCATCGCAATTTCGAGCTGGTTGTCGAGCGTCCAGCCGTCGACCGCGTCGATCTTTTCCTGGAGCGTGCCCATTTCCTCCATTAACGCGTCGAAATCGGCGTCAGCGGGCGGATCGGCCATCAGCGTGCTGATCTCGTTGAACCGTTCCATCATGTCGGCGACGCCGCGGACGCCGTCCATGACGTTTTCCTTCACGGTCTTGGTCGGGTCGAGTTCGGGCTCCTGCGCCAGATAGCCGACGGTGATCCCCTCGCCCGGCCAGGCTTCGCCGGTGAATTCGGTGTCGATACCCGCCATGATCTTCATCAGCGTCGATTTGCCCGTACCGTTCGGGCCGACGATGCCGATCTTGGCATCGGGGTAGAATTGCAGGCTCAGATCCTTGAGCGTCGGCTTCTGCGCGCCGGGATAGGTCTTGTTCAGACCCTTCATCACGAAACTATACTGGGCGGCCATGGATATGCTCCGGTTATGGCTGGGCCGCGCGGGGCGGCCGGGAGAGATGTTGCGCGCCGGTTAGCGAATGGGCGCCCGCTTGGCAATCGACGCTTGCGCGCGCGAGGCGGACCGTTACCACGGCGACATGAAAATCGCCCGCACCCCCACCCGCTTCGCCGGGATCGCCGCCCTGCTCCTTGCTCCCGCTGCATCGGCATCGCTTCCGCCGCCGCCAACGGCGGTCGGCCTCGCGCTGCAGGGTCCGGATCCTGCCTGGTCGATCACCGAGGACCTGACGACGGAGATCGGTCCGCGCATGGCCGGCACCGACGCCGAAGCCGCGGCACGCCGATGGGCCGTCCAGCGGCTGCAGTCGATGGGCTTCGTCAATGTCCGCGAAGAGCGGTTCGATATGCCCGTCTGGGTTCGCGGTGCGGAAGAGGCCTGGCTGACCGGCCCGTTCCAGCCGCAAAAGCTCGCGATCGCCGCGCTCGGCAATTCGGCCTCGACGGGCGCCAAGGGACTCGACGGCGACATCGCCTATTTCACCAGCTTCGATGCGCTCGTTGCCGCTCCCGATACCGACGTGAAAGGCCGGATCGTCTTTATCGACAACCAGATGGAGCCGACGCAGGACGGTAGCGGCTATGGATATTATGGCCGCGGACGTTTTACGGGCCCGAACGTCGCGGCCAGGAAAGGCGCGGCAGCAATCGTGATCCGCTCGATCGGCACCGACGATCACCGGAACCCCCACACCGGCGTCACCACCTTCGACGCTGGCGTGAAGCCGATCCCGGCCGGCGCGATATCCAATCCGGACGCCGATCAGTTGGTGCGTCAGTGGAAGCGTGCGCAGCAGGTCAAGCCCAATGCCGTCACCGCAAGCTATGATCCGGCGCCGCTGCGCATGAAACTGGTGCTGACCCCGCAAGACCTCGGCACGAAGCATTCGGGCAATGTCATCGCCGAAGTTCCGGGCAGCGATCCGGCCGCGAGCCCCGTGATCATCGCCTGTCATCTCGACAGCTGGGACCTCGGCACCGGCGCGATCGACGATGCGGCGGGCTGCGGCATCGTCACCGCGGCCGCGAAGCATGTCATGAGCGCCGGCCAGCCACGCCGGACGATCCGCATCCTGTGGGCGGGCGCCGAGGAAGTCGGCGTGTTCGGCGGCAAGGCCTATTTCGACGCGCACGGGAAAGAAAAGCACGCCGTCGCGCTCGAGTCCGATTTCGGCGCCGACCGGGTATGGCGCGTCGACTTCAAGCTGCCCGACAGCGCGAAGGCGCTTGGCGACCGGATTGCCGCCGCCGTGGCGCCTTTCGGCGTCACCCGCGGCAAACAGCCGGCCAATGGCGGCGCTGACGTCGGCGCGCTGATCGCGGCGGGCGTTCCGGCTGTCGATCTGGCGCAGGATGGCACACGCTATTTCGACCTGCACCACACGCCCGACGACACGCTCGACAAAATCGATCCCGTGCAATTGCGGCAAAATGTGACGGTTTGGACAGCGACTCTGGCGATTCTCGCGAACAGCACGGATAGCGAGCTTCCCTGACTGTGACGGAGAAATGACAGAATCCCGTACGCCCCGGCCATCTCAATTATTTTTGTTGACGATTCATGCGGAACGGCTAAATCCCGCCGCTCGCGGAACGGGAAAGTTTCCCTGACGCGAAAGGCATTTTAGGGAGCCCACACATCATGAAGAAGTTTGCTGCTATCGCCGTTGCTGCCAGCATGTTCGCCCTCGCCGCTTGCGGTGAAAAGGCTGCTGAAGAAGCCACCACCGAAGCTCCGGCCGCTGAAGCGGTTGCTGAAGAAGGCGCCGACGCCGCTGCTGCTGGCGCTGAAGCCGCTGCTGCTGGTGCTGACGCCGCTGCTGCTGGTGCCGAAGCTGCTGCTCCGGCCGACGCTGCCGCTGCTCCGACCGCTGCTGCTCCGGCCGACGCCGCTGCTGCTCCGGCCGCTCCGGCTGAAGAAAAGAAGTAAGTCACAGCCCTTCGGGGCATTGACCGAAACTGAAAAGAGCGGTCTTCCTTCGGGAAGGCCGCTTTTTTTTTGTGCCCGTTGCGCACGCCTCGGCCGAGCCGGCTCGCCCCCCTGCCCCGTGGCCCTATCCTGCAACCATCGTCCGGCCGAGCTTGCGGAGCAGGACTTCCAGCGCCTGCTGCTCCTCCTCCGACAGGCCCGAGAGCATTCGGGCCTCGATTGCCATATCCTTGCGGAAGACCGTTTC
>NZ_DASWTD010000041.1:0-4367 GCF_036402335.1 Sphingopyxis sp.
ACCTCGAGCTCGAGCCCTTCGCGCAGCTCGCTTCGAGCGAACGCGATCGGCTTCGCTGCGAGCTGCTCCTTCAGCTTGCCCAGCCGAGCCAGCGCCGCCGCCTTCTCTTTCGCCGCCGGCATGGCGCTCACCCTGCTGCGCGGCGATATCGGATCGCTTCCCCCCGGCGCGACCTTCGGCACGCTCGTCCCCGTTGCGCCGGTTTTCGACATATCGGCGATCCTCAGCGTCGCCCTGCCATTGTTCCTGGTCACCCTCGTGTCGCAGAACCTGCCCGGCCTCGTCGTGCTGCGCAGCGCCGGCTATGACCCGGAACCGCGGCCGTTGCTCCTCGGCACCGGCGTCGCCTGGCTCGCGGCGGCGCCGTTCGGCGCGCACGGCGTCAATCTCGCCGCGATCACCGCCGCCATCTGCACCGCCGAAGAAGCGCATCCCGAACGCAGCAAGCGCTGGGCTGTCGGCATGCTCTACGCGGGTTTCTATCTGCTGCTCGCGATCTTCTCGCCGCTGCTCGTGCGCCTCTTTCTCGCGCTGCCGCCGACGGTGATCGCGGCGCTGACCGGCGTCGCGCTGATCCCGGCGCTGCTCGGCGCGATGGAAACGATGCTGGCGGCAAAGGCCGACCGCGACCCGGCGATCCTGACCTTCCTCGCCACCGGTTCGGGGCTGGCCCTGTTCGGGCTCGGATCCGCCTTTTGGGGGCTGGTGGTCGGTTTTCTTGCGCTTGCCGCAAGCCGGTTGCTGAAACGCGCCTGAAGTTAGGCCTGCAGCGTTACCGGTTCGGCGGCATCATAGGCGGCCGACATGCGGGCGAAGGTCAGCACCTGCCCCGCCATGATGTCGAGCTGGGTCCGGAGGCCCGGATCTGCGACGGGCCCGTCCGGATCGAACAGCGGCTGGCTGCTGTTCGCCGTGACCGCCATCGGAGTCGGCCAGCCGCGCAGCGCATGGGTGATCGATCGCAGCGTCGCGAGCGTGCTACCCGCCGCCTGCCACCCCCCGGCGACCGCGATCAGCCCGACGGCGCGGCCATCGAAATAGGGCCGCGCATCGGCGGCGAGGTCCTGCGCATAGTCGAGGACATTCTTGACCACCCCCGACACGGTACCGTGATAGGCGGGCGACGCCACAATAATGCCGTCGGCATCGCGCAGGGCCGCCATGAGCGCCTGTGCTTTCGAACATCGCTCGCTGCGGTGCGGCGCGTACATCGGCAGATCGATCGCCTCGCCCGCAAGGAGGGTCGTCACCGCCCCCTGCGCTTCGCAGCGCGCAAGCGCGTGGCGGAGCAGGCGCTCGGCCGAACCACCGGGGGTGGCGTTGCCGCCGAGGCCGACGATATGGGGCTGTCTGGTTATCACGCGCCGTTCGAACATCGCATCCTCCGTCGGTTGCCGAGCCTCAGTTAAAGGTCACCTGGCTCCCCCCGCGCAGGAACGCGATCGCGTTGCGGCGGAGGTGGTTGGTGCCGGGGTTGAGGATCGGCTCGGGCGAATATTGCGCGAGATAGACGCGGCGCATGTTCGGGGTCGAATTCGATCCGGTCGCATGGAGCGCGAGGCTGGAGAAAGCGACGACGCTGCCCGCGGGGACCTCGAGCGTCACCCCCTCGCTATCGCCCGTGTAGCCGACAAGATCGTTGCTGCCCGGCTGGCGGATATGCGGGACGATACCGTCGCGGGTTTCGGGTGCCTGCGAGAAGGGCAGGATCCGCACCGTACCGTTGGCGACCGTCGTGTCGTCGAGCGTGCACCAGCAAGTGAGATAGGGCTTGTGATCGGCCGGGCCGCCGTTACCGACGACATAGCCCGAATCCTGGTGCCAGCTGAACGGCATGCCCTCGCTCGCGCCCTTCACGACATATTGGTCATAGAAGAAATAGGCGTCGTCGCCGAGCGTCGCGCGGCAGATGTCGGCCATCGTCTCGCTGAACAACATGGTACGCAGGTCGGGTTGCTGGCGCTGGCATTCGCCGGCGAAATAGCGCTTGCCCTTGTGGCTGATGCCGTCGACTTCGACGCCGAGGCTGTCGAGGCGCGCGTCCTCGCGGTCGATGACGCGGCCGCATTCCTCGCGGAGCAAGTCGAGCAGCGGACCTTCGAGGATGCGCTCGAACACCGCATAGCCTTCGGTAGCGAATTGTTCGCGCTGGGCCGCATAATCCATCTTCACTCTCCCGATGTTGTCGAAGGTGCCACGTAGCGCAGCATCGGCCATTGCATCCAATCGAATTGCATCCACCGGTCATACGTCTATACTATGGCCGATGCGAATGAGACAGGTCGAGGCGTTTCGCGCCGTGATGATGAGCGGGGGCATTACCGCCGCCGCGACGATGCTGAATATCAGCCAGCCGTCGGTAAGCCGGCTGATCGCCGACATGGAGCGCGCGGTCGGATTCCGGCTGTTCGACCGGCGCGGTGCGCGCGTGCACCCGACCGCACAGGCGCAGGCGCTGTATGAAGCGGTGCGGCGAAGCTATGCAGGTCTCGACCTGCTCGACCAGGCAGCGCGGCGTATTCGCGCGCATCCGGTCGGTACGGTGCGGATCGCGGCGTTGGCCGCCATCGCGATGGCGATCCTTCCCGCAGTGATCGCGCGCTTTCGCATCCTCTATCCCGACATCAAGATCATCGTCGAGTCGCTCGGCCAGCGCGCGATCGAGGAGCGCGTGTTCCTGGGGCAGGCCGACCTCGGTGTCGGGGTCGATATGCAGGGGCGCGAGGGCATCAGGTCGACGCCGCTCGCACGCGCCGAATATGTCTGCATCCTGCCCGCCAACCACCCGCTCGCCGCACGCGCGCGGCTGGAAATCGCCGACCTCGCGGGCGAGGAGTTTGTCGGGCCAATGCACGAGGCCGATGCGCTGTGGACCGGGATCGATACCGCGCTGGAAGAATCCGGGATTAGCGTATCGCGGCGGCTGGAGACGCAGCATTCGCAGATATTATACGCCTTCGTCGAAGCCGGGCTGGGCGTCACGATCGCCGAACCGTTCAGCGCCCCGCGCTTTCACCGCCTGGGCGTCGCGGTCCGGCCGATTTCCCCGCCGGTGTATCTCGATTTCGCGTTGCTGGAGCCCGATATCGGGCCGACGCCCGAGATCGTCGCGTGGCTGAACGCGGATGTGCAGCGCGAGACCGCGGCATGTCTCGCGCATGTGAAGCGGGTGGTGACGTCGCGATAGGCGTTCACCCGAGGTCGCGCTTTGTCTGTTTCGGGGTGATGAGCTGTCCCTTTTGTGCACCCCGGCGAAAGCCGGGGCCCGTGAAGTAACACGCTAGTTCGTGTTAGAATTCTGGGCCCCGGCTTTCGCCGGGGTGCACATCCCTATCGGCAGCTTCCGGTCGCTGGCGGCCCTTCCCCAAGTCATAGCATTTGGACATAACAGGCCGACATTTCTCGATTGGACTGCAATGATAATAGAGGTCATCCCTAGGCTGGCCGATTGATCATATTGTCAATCGAATGAGTAGATATTAGGGGGCGTGCCGAGCCTCCTACTCGTCGCACGAGCGGACGCAGATCCGCTGTGGCCCCTTGGGGAGGATGAAATGAAGTTTTCGACGTTCAAGATGAGTCTGTTCCTGTCGTCGGCGCTGGGCGCCGCGGCATTCACCGCACCCGCCATGGCGCAGGAGACCGCTGCCGCTGCCGAGGCCGACGCGCCCTTTGCATCGACCGACATCATCGTCACTGCGCAGAAGCGCGAGCAGAATCTGCAGGACGTGCCGGTTGCGATCTCGGTCGTATCGGGTGCGCAACTCGAGCGGTCGAACGTCAATTCGGCCGAGCAATTGTTCCAGCGCGTGCCCACGCTAACTTTCCGCAAGGGCAACACCAACAAGGATTCGGCGCTGTCGATCCGCGGCGTCGGCACGATCAGCTTTTCGTCGGGCGTCGAGCCGTCGGTTTCGACGGTGATCGACGGCGTCGTCTATGCACGCACGGGCCAGCAGACGTCGGACTTCCTCGACGTCGAGCGCATCGAAGTGCTGCGCGGTCCGCAGGGCAGCCTGTTCGGCAAGAATGCCAGCGCGGGCGTGATCAACATCGTGTCGCGTGAGCCCGGCAACGAGCTCGGCGGCTACATCGACGCCGCCTGGTACGAGGGCAACGAATATCGCATCAAGGGCAGTGTCGGCGGCCCGCTCGGCGACGGCGTCCGCGCCTCGCTCACCGGCTTCTGGTCGCAATATGACGGCAACGCCCGCAACGTGTTCAACAACCACAAGGTCAACGGCTACGAACATTGGGGCGTCCGCGGCAAGCTGATCGCCGAGCCGACCGACAACCTGAAGTTCACGCTGATCGCCGATTATTCGAAGAACAGCGACAATGGCTATGCCGACAGCATCGGCACCGTT
>NZ_DASWTD010000042.1:0-2515 GCF_036402335.1 Sphingopyxis sp.
CCGGAGCCGCCGGTTACTTCTTGGCAGGCGGCGCCTGATTGCCCTGGGCAGGAGCCGGAGCGGCTTCCTTGCTCGCAGCCGCCGCTGCGGCAGCGGCGAGCGGATCGTCGCTCGCCGGAGCAGACGCAGCATTTGCGGGCGCGGCGCCCTGAGCAGGCTGCGCGGGGCCGGTCAGCGAGGAAGACGGCGCGGCGCCGCTCGTCTGGGCCGCCTTCGACAGCGAGGTGTCGATCGTCGAACCGCTGCGCCCGACCGAAGCCATCGCTGCGAGCAGGATCGACAGCGCGACGAACGCGGTCGCGAGGATCGTCGTCGCCCGGGTCATGAAATCCGCCGCACCGCGCGCCGAAAGCAGGCCTGCAGGGCTGCCGCCGACGCCCAGACCGCCACCTTCCGACTTCTGCATCAAAATGACGCCGATCATCGTCGCGGCAACAAGCGCCTGCAGGACGAGGATGAAGGTGAACAGATTCGACATGAAATTTTCCCGAACTCGCGCGGCCTCACACGGACCGCGCCCGCGGCGCACATAGAGACGAAGCGGCTTCGCTTCAACCCATAGCGCGTCCGCCTAAAGCGCCGCAGCCGCCTCGACGATCGGCAGGAACTTCGCGGCGGTCAGGCTCGCACCGCCGACCAGCGCACCGTCGACATCGTCCGTCCCCAGCAGTTCGGCGGCATTCTCGCCATTGACCGACCCGCCGTAGAGGATGCGCATATCCGCCGCCGCATCGCCGAAACGCGCCGCCAGCGCGCCGCGGATCGCGCCATGCATCGCGGCTACGTCGGCGACCGTCGGCACCAGCCCGGTACCGATTGCCCAGATCGGTTCATAGGCGATCGCCAGCCGGTGCGGATCGAAATCGTCCGGAACCGATCCGGCGACCTGCGCCAGCACATGGTCGATCGCGCCGCCCGATTCGCGCACGTCGCGCGGTTCGCCGACGCACAGGATGACCGACAGGCCGGCGCCAAGCCCCGCCTCGGCCTTCGCGCGCACGTCGGCATCGCTCTCGCCAAAACCATCGCGCCGTTCGCTATGGCCGACGATCACGACGCGCGCGCCGATATCGGCGAGCATCGCAGCTGCGACCGATCCGGTGAAGGCGCCCGACGCCGCGCTGTGGCAATCCTGCCCGCCGACGGCCGCCCCCGCCGGCGCGGCGGCGACCATCGCACCGACCAGCGTAAACGGCGGGCAAAGCGCGACATCGACCGCCGGACGCGCCTCCGCGCCCGCGAAAATCGCCTGCGCGTCGGCAAGCGCAGCCGACACGCCGTTCATTTTCCAGTTGCCGACCACATATTTGCGCCGTGCCATTGCCCAGTCTCTCCCGCTGTCCGAACGATGCCCGTGCCCTAGCGGCGAGCGGGGGCGCTAGGCAAGCCGGGTAACGCCCTCCCGCGAAAAGCCCCTTTCCCGCCTTGATGCCGTCCCTTCACCTCTCTAAAGCAACGCGCAATCGCGCATCCTCGCGCCTTGCCGAAAGAACGCCCGTTCCATGATTACTGCCATCCGCGCCATGTTTTCCTCGACGATCGGCAAATTCCTCGCCCTTGCCTTCGTCCTCCTCGTCGGGGTCGCCTTCGCGCTCGGCGACGTGACCGGCAATTCGACCTTCGGCGGAATCGGCGGCGCCAATGTCGCCAAGGTCGGCAGCGAGGAAATCGGCATCGGCGAATTGCGCGACCGCGCGCGTCAGGCCTATAATCAGGCGCGGCAACAGCAGCCCACGCTGACGATGGCGGCCTTCGTCGAAGCCGGCGGCCTCGACCAGGTGCTCGACCAGCTTGTCGAGGGCCTCGCCTTCGACCAGTTCGCGAGCAAGATGGGCTTCAGCGTCAGCAAGCGCCTGATCGACGGGCGCATCGCCGACCTGCCCGCCTTTGCCGGCGTTGCGGGGACCTTCGACCAGAAGGTGTTCGAGAATTTCCTGCGCCAGAACGGCGTCACCGAAGCCCAGCTTCGCCGCGACCTGCGCCAGCAGCTCCTGATCGAACAGCTCGCCGCGCCGATCGCTTCGATGCCGCGCATCGGCCTCGGCATGGCGCAACCCTATGCCGCGCTGCTGCTCGAACAGCGCCGCGGTCAGGCGACCTTCATTCCGGCCAGCCCCTTTGCTCCCGCCGGTGATCCGGGCGACGCCGTGCTCCAGAAATATCTGGCCCAGAACAAGGCCAAATTCACCGTCCCCGAGCGCCGGGTGATCCAATATGCGCTGTTCGATCGCAGCGCCGTGCCGGTTCCCGCGGTCGCCGACGCCGAAATCGCCAAGGTCTACAAGGACAATGCGGCGCGGTATGCCGCGAGTGAAACGCGCCGGTTTGCGCAGGTGATCGTCCCCGATCAGGCTGCGGCGAACGCGCTCGCCGCCAAGGTCCGCGGCGGCACCTCGCTCGCTGCCGCCGCGCAGGCCGCGGGCCTGTCGGCCTCGACCACCGGCGACCTGACCCAGTCGGCCTATGCCGCGACGAGCAGCGCGGCCGCCGCCAAGGCAGCTTTCGCGGCAAAGCG
>NZ_DASWTD010000043.1:0-3907 GCF_036402335.1 Sphingopyxis sp.
GTCATTTCGGGCGCCGTGTCGCCGACATTGACCTTCTGGTGCAGCGTCAGCGCGCCGGCGGGGGCGATGCGTTCGTGGAGCACCCCGACCTGCCGCGCGAGCGCCGCGACGAGCACGCCGAGCACCGCGACGGCGATCCAAAGCAGGATTTGCGAGGCAAGGAAAAATCCGGTCATCGGGCAGCACTCCGGCTGGGGGCGGGAAGATGGGCGATTTCGCCGGCTGCAAAAAGCAGCACCACAAAGGCGAGGGCGGCGAAGATCGACTGGATGTCGATATCGCCGCCCCCCGCGGGAGAGAGGCAAAGGGCGAGCGCGGCAGCAGCGAGCGCGAAGGCGCGGCCGATGGTGAAGCGGCCGATGCCGCTACGCCGCGCGCCAAAGTCGCAGCCGCAATCGATGGCGCCGTCGCCGCGCCGGCGCGCCGCGAGCAGCGCAGCGCCATATCCGGCCCACAGCATGGCGGCGAGCAACGCCCCGGCGGAGCGCGACGCGGGAAAAAGCAGCGCCAGCGCGGCGGCGAACTCGATCGCGGCGGCCGCCATCGTCGCGGGCATCGCAAGCGCCGGGGCAAGCCGCAGCAGCCCGGCGGTCGCCTGCGTCAGCCGCGTCCGCTCGGCCAGCTTGTGCGCCGCCGCCACCGCGAGCACGATCGCGAGGAATAGCGCGAGAACCGGAAAGGCGGCGGACATCAGCGCGCCGCCGTCATCGTCATCGGATCGTGCGCGACGCTCGCGACGGTCCGCACGAACGCACCGCTCGCGGCGTCATAGACGTCCAGCGAGCCGTCGGGACGCGACGCGACGAGCAGCGGCTTTTCCTGCTGCGTCGCCTCGATCGACACGCTGTGGTTCTTGAGCGCGATGCGGCGGACGACCGTCTTCGCTTTCGGGTCGACGACCCACGCTTCGGTGCCGCCATCCTTGTGCGATCCTTCGATGCCCTTGGGGTTCATCAGGATGTAGAGCAGGCCCGCGCGGTCGGCCGATATCACCTGCCAGCCGCCGGGGCGCCATTCGGGCTCGCCGCCTGCCTGTTTCGGGATCGCAAAACCGCCGAGGTCCCTGGCCGCCGCGCCCGCAAAATCGATCGCCCGCAGATTGCCCTTGAAGCTGACGAACCACCCGGTGCGCCCGACCATTGCCGGCGTCATGTACAGCGGGTCGTCGTCGATCGTGTTGAACGCGGTGCTGGTGACCGCAGGCCCCGCCTTCCCCGCCGCATCGAGCGCGATGCTCGTCATCGTCCCGTCGGCGCAGAGCGAGGTAAAACCGCGCGGTCCGGTCGGATAGACGAGCGAGCAGCCCGGCAAGTCGATGTCCGACAGGATCTTGCGTCCCGGAAGGTCGACGACCGTCACCGACGACCCCGGCGTGAAATTGAAGACCAGCGCCCATTTCTCGTCATTGGTCAGCTGCAGGCTGTTGCGCAGCGTGACGAACAGGCCACGTTTGCCGCCGGGCAGGATAATCTCGTCCTTCGGCGCCAGCGTCTTCGTGTCCCAGATCGTGATGACATCGGTGCGTTCGCCGCGCGTCAGCCGCGAATAAAAGGTTTCGCCGACATAGATTTCGCCGCGCGTCGTCGACGGCAGGATGTTGCCGAATTGCGCGACGGGAATCTGCCCGCGCAGGTTGCCGTTCTCGGCGCCGACGTCGACGATCGCCGCGCGCCCGTCGGGCAAGCTGTTGAAGTGCAGGTCGTGCACGAAGACCCAGCTGCCCGGATAGCGTTCGGGCAGTTCGCCGACGGTCGGAACCGGCTCTTCGGGCAAAGGCTGGGGGAAGTCGGCAGCCGCGGAAACGCTGGCCGAGATCATCAATGCGGCAAAAGCCGCCCCCTTCGTGACGCGCAGCATCCGGGCACTCCCTCTTTATGGTGACAACGGGCTCTGACGGCCGATTCGACTTGATATTGTACACTCGACCTAATTTAGTCAATCGTATAAATTAGGTCACTTGTCCTAGAGGGTCGAGGCGGTTACGAAAGCCCCGGAGGCTGCTGAATCTTGACGAATTTCATTGTTCCCGACCTGAAAATCACGCCGCGCACGGGTGGCTATGCCCGTGGCCAGGATGGCTTTGAGCATATCCTGCGATCGGCGCTCGCGCTTCTGGTGAACCATGGTTCGGCCGCATTGACGCTGCGCCGGATCGCCGCCGAATCGGGAATGAACGTCGGCAACCTCAACTATTATTTTCGCTCGAAGGAAGAGCTGATCCGCGAACTGCTCAACGCCGTGATCAGCAGCTACGAGGAATCGTTCGACGAGATTATCCACGAACCGGGCGCCACCGCCGAAGCCCGGCTCGAAAATCTGGTGATGCTGATCCTCGAGGACATCACGACGAAGAAGACGACGCGCTTTTTCCCCGAACTATGGGCGATGGCGAACCACGACCCCTTTATCTACGACCGGATGAACGAGCTCTACGACCGCGCGCGCGTGTCGCTCAACGAACTGATCGGCGAGATCAACCCCGCGCTTCCCGACGATGAGCGCAAGATACTGGCGCTGTTCATTTCCGCCTCGATGGAAGGGATGACGATGTTCGCCGGTTACGAAAAGCCGTGGCGTGCCCAGATGCCGATGCTCGAAGCCATTGCACGGCGCAGTTTCATTCAGCTGGTGAGCACGCTGCGTCCGGGCGAGATCAAGGGCGAGTAGCCGGCTGCACCCCGGACCCGCGCGGCGCGCTCGTTTGAACGGTTAACGGCCCCGAAACACCGTTTGCCGATTGACGCCCCCGCGCGCGAAGCCGACAACATATTGAAGTATGACGATTCGGGCTGCGTCGCACAGCATCGGATCGAATAGCAAAACAGACCATAATCGGGACGCATCGCCATTGGGTCATCTACCAGTGCGGGGCGAATCCCGTTTTTGTTCGCGCGTACCTCCGCCGGACAATGTGGGGTCGCTTTGGACTTAAGGGATTTCCCGTGGCCGAAGCGAATATGGAGATCATCGGGCAAAGCGAGGCTATATCCAGCCTCTCCGCCATGCTGCCCAAAATCGCCCGGTCGGACGCGCCGGCCTTTCTGACGGGGTCGACCGGTACCGGCAAAGAGCATTTCGCGCGCATGTTGCACCGGATGAGCGATCGGCGCGACCGGCCGTTCGTTGCGATCAATTGCGCCGCCATACCCGACACGCTGTTCGAATCCGAACTCTTCGGGTTCGAAAAAGGCAGCTTCACCGGCGCGCATTATGCCCGCAAGGGTAAGGCGGTACTCGCCGACGGCGGCACCTTGTTCCTCGACGAGATCGGCGAACTGTCGCCCTATTCGCAGTCGAAGCTGCTTCGCGTACTCGAGGAAAAGGAGGTCTATCCGATCGGCGCCGACCGGCCGATCCACGTCGACCTGCGCCTGATCGCGGCAACCAACCGCAGCGTCGAGGACAATATCCGCACCGGGCAGTTTCGCGCCGACCTCTATTACCGGATCAACGTCGCGCGCGTCGTCATCCCCGACCTCGCCGAGCGGCCCGACGATATCCCGCTCTTCATCCAGTATTTCATCGACCGCTTCAACGCGCGCTATCGCACGCATGTCGCGATGCCCGACGCGGCACTGCTCGAAATCCTCAAAAGCTATGACTGGCCCGGCAATATCCGCGAAATCCGGAATTTCGTCGAAGCCGTGTTCATCGACCCGCCCGATGGCGCGATTACGCGCCAGCACATCCCCCTCGCGTTCGAAAAACTGCATCACATGTATGTGATGAGCGGCGAGGACGAGCGGCAGCGCATTCTCGACGCGCTCGAACAGACCAACTGGAACAAGGTCGAGGCGGCGAAGGCGCTGCACTGGTCGCGGATGACGCTCTATCGCAAGCTCACCAAATATAATGTCGCGCAGTCGCTCCAAGAAGGCGACGACTGATCCGCCGGCGCTGTAACAGG
>NZ_DASWTD010000044.1:0-9994 GCF_036402335.1 Sphingopyxis sp.
TCGCGACTTCCTGACCGTCGCGCTCAAGATCCGCTCGGAAGACCTGTTCCCCGACAACTGGATCTATATCCACGACAGCAAGGTGCAGGTCGGCCGGGTGCAGAATTTCCGCAGCTGGTCGCCCGAAATGGTGCCCGACCCGGCGATCGCGTGCGTCGGCCTCGAATATTTCTGCTTCGAGGGCGACGGGCTCTGGGCGTCGAGCGACGACGATCTGGTCGCGCTCGCGACGAAGGAAATGGCGATTCTCGGCCTTTGCAATCCCGACGATGTCGTCGGCGGCGCGGTGGTGCGGCAGGAAAAGGCCTACCCGGTCTATGACGACGATTATGCCATGCATGTCGAGACGATGCGCAGCGAACTCGAAGCGCGCTATCCGACGCTGCACATGGTCGGGCGCAACGGCATGCACCGTTACAACAATCAGGACCATGCGATGATGACCGCGATGCTGACGGTGCGCAACATCGTCGCCGGCGAAAAAATCTATGATATCTGGGGCGTCAACGAAGATGCCGAATATCATGAGAGCGGCACCGAAGGCGAACAGGCCGCATTGGCGTCGGTCCGCGACGTGCCCGCGCGCGTGTCGAAGGCTGCCTGAGGCCGTGAGCGGGGGGACGCTGGCGATGCTGCACCCGGTGAGGCTCCTTGGCGCGATCCGCCGCGGCGAAATTCGCTGGCTGAATTATCTGCTCGCCAGCGGTCTGGCGCTCGGCAGCGACGCCGGGCTGTTCCTGCTGCTGCTCGACGCCGGGCTCGCGCCGATGAGCGCGTCGGCGGTCGGCTATTGCGCGGGGATTCTCGTTCACTGGGTGATTTCGAGCCGGCTGGTGTTCGCCGACGGCGCCGCGGCGCGCGGAACGGGTGAGCGCCATCGTCAAAAGATGCTGTTCGTCGGATCGGCGCTTGTCGGCCTTGCGGTCACGACGGCGATCGTCGGGACGGGCAGTGCGTTCGGACTCGATCCGCGGCTTGCCAAGCTTGCAGCCATCGTGGTCAGCTTCCAGACCACTTATCTTCTGCGCCGCCATATCGTTTTCCGGACCGCCACGGCATGACCAATGCCGAGCGCGCCCGGGATGCCGGGAACCGGGTGGATCCGCCGGCCGGCCGGCCGCGCTCGCCGCTCTTGATCGCCTGCTTTGCATGGGCGATGGCGGTCACGATCCAGTTGGTGATGCAATGGCCGGCGATCGCCGCGCTCGATTTTTCGGACCCCGACGATGCGATGCGCATGGCGCAGGTCCGCGACCTGCTGGCGGGGCAGGGCTGGTGGGACCTCCACCAATACCGGGTCAATCCGGCGGACGGCGGCGTGTTGATGCACTGGTCGCGCATTGTCGATGCGCCGATCGCGCTCGGCGTGCTGATATTGCGCCCGCTGTTCGGTCAGCCGATGGCCGAACAGGTGATGATGGCCCTCTGGCCGGCGATGACGGCGGCGATCCTGTTCCTGATCTGCGCGTTCGCTTTTCGGGGTCTGTCCGACCGGCGAATCGCGATCGGCGCGCCGATCCTGCTCGCGGCTTCGGCGCCGTTGATGGGACAGTTCCGGCCGCTGCACGTCGATCATCATGGCTGGCAGGTCATCTTTGCAGCGTTGATGCTCTCGCAGGCCATTCGGCCCGCGAGCCGTCAGTCCGGGATATTGGCGGGTCTCGCCGGCGCCGCACTGCTTGCGGTGTCGATCGAGGGACTCCCGATCGTGACGCTCTTTGCTGCACTTGCCGCGATTCGCTGGGCGCTCAACGCCAGGCGCGAAGATCGCGACCGGCTGATCGGAATGATGGGTGCGCTCGCGATGGGCGCGGCGCTGGTCCAGTTCGTCACCCGCGGTCCGGCGAGTCTTGTCGACAGCTGGTGCGATGCGCTTTCGCCGCCCTATATCGCCGCGTTCGGTGCTGCCTTTCTTCCGGTTGCGGCGATCGGGTTTAATAGTCCGCGTTCGCTGGCGCTCCGCCTCGCGATGCTGGCCGCCGCGGGCCTCCTCGCCGCCGGTGCGCTCGTGCTTGTCGCGCCGCAATGTGCAAGTGGCCCGTTTGCGTCGCTCGATCCGGTGGTCGTGCGCTTCTGGTACGTCCATATATTGGAAGGCCGGCCCGTATGGCTGTCGGGCGCGACGATAACCGCGGCGATGATCGTGCCCGCGCTCCTCGGTCTGGCCGGATCGGCGATGGCGTGGCGCGCGCATGTCGATGCGGCGGAAAGGCGCCGATGGACCGTGATATTCGTCGCATTGGCGGGCGCGACGATATTGGCGCTGCTGGTGATGCGGGCCAGTGCAACCGCACACGTCTTTGCGCTTCCGGGATGCGTCTGGTTGACGCTTTCGGCCTGGACGCGCGCACGCTCGATCGGATCGGCGCCGATGCGCATGGCTGCCACCGCCGGCGCCGTGATGACCTTGCCTTTTACGGCCGGAGTCGTGGCCGCACAGGCGTTACAGCTGGCTTTTCCCCGGCTGAAGGCCGTGGACGAGATAGTGCTCTCGGCGAACGAAGTCGATCAGATGTGCCTCAAGCGCGACGCGGTGCGCGCTCTGAACGCCCTGCCGCAGGAAACCGTCCTCGTTCCGCTCGATCTTGGCGGGCCGATGCTGTTCTGGACGCATCACCGGCTGGTGGCGACCGGGCATCATCGCAACAACAAGGCGATGGCCGATACGATAAACGCCTTTATCGGGACTGCCGATCAGGCCGAAACGGTCGTCCGCCGTCGCAAGGCGACGCTGATCGTCTTTTGCCGGACCGCCAACGATTTCAGATATTATCGCAGCGTGGGCAGAAATTCGCTCGCGCAGCGCCTCGACGCCGGCAATCCGCCCGCGTGGCTCGAACCGGTCGCGATCGGCCGCGAATACGGCCTGTCGGTCTGGCGGGTAAAACCCGAGTAGTCAGGCGGGGCGGAAGCTCAGCGCCGCACCGTTCATGCAATAGCGTTTGCCCGTCGGTTTCGGCCCGTCGTTGAAGACATGGCCAAGATGGCCGCCGCAGCGTTTGCAATGGACTTCAGTCCGCGCATAGCCGAGTTCATGGTCGGTCGAGGTGCCGACCGCACCCTTCAGCGGCGCCCAGAAGCTGGGCCAGCCGGTGCCGCTGTCGAACTTGGTCCGGCTCGAATAGAGGGGCAGCGCACAGCCCGCGCACTGGAAGGTGCCGGCGCGCTTTTCCTTGTCGAGCGGGCTGGTGAAGGGGCGCTCGGTCGCTGCTTCGCGCAGCACGCGATACTGCAGCGGCGACAGGCGCGCCTTCCATTGGGCGTCGGACAGCTGCCAGCCGGCCTGGGCCTGCGGGCGTGCCGATTTGGCAAAGAGCATCGGTGCGCCGATCACGGCGCCGCCGAGCGCAAGTCCGCCGAGGATGTAACGACGTTCGATCATAGTCCCGATACGTGCGCCTTCGCCGGATGGTTACAAGCGGGGGTCAATATTTCCCGATTTGCACCGGGAGCGACCGGAATCCGTGGACGAAACAGGCGTGGACGCGCTCGGGCTCGCCGGTGACGGTCACCCGCATCCGCCGCGCCGCCATTTCCTCGAGCAGGATGCGCAGCTGCAGCTCGGCGAGCCGCGCACCGACGCAGCGGTGGACGCCATAGCCGAACGACAGGTGGCGCCGCGCGTTTTCGCGGGCCAGGTCGATGTCGTCGGCGTCGCTGAACACGCTCTCGTCGCGGTTGGCCGACAGGTACCAGAGAATCAGCTTGTCGCCCTTCCGGATCTGGTGCCCGAACAGCTCGGCATCCTCAAGCGCAGTGCGCCGCATGTGCGCGAGCGGGGTCTGCCAGCGGATGATCTCGCTCACCGCATTGGGGATGAGCGAGGGGTCGGCCTCGAGCTTCGCGCGCTGCTCGGGGAATTTGTCGAGGCCATAGGCGAGTCCCGACATGGTGTTGCGCGTCGTATCGTTGCCGCCAACGATCAGGAGGACGAGATTCCCGATGAACTCGTACTTGTCCATGTTGCGCATCGCTTCGCTGTGCAGCATCATCGACAGCAGGTCGGGGGTCGGCGGCTGGTCGAGCTTTTCCATCCACAGGCGCTGGAAATAGACGAAGGCCTCCTCGAGCACCGCGCGGCGCTGTTCCTTGAGCTCGGGTTTCTGCGCGAGTTCGACATCGCCCATCCAGTCGGACCATTCGGTGAGCTTGCGGCGATCCTCCCACGGGAAATCGAACAGCAGCGCGAGCATCTGCGTCGTCAATTCCATCGACACGCGGTCGACCCAGTCGAAATCCTCTCCCCACGGCAGGCCGTCGAGCACCTCGCCGGTGCGACTCCGGATGTCTTCGGAGAGGCGCGTCATCTCGGCGGGGGTGAAGGCGGGGGCGACGGTGCGGCGCTGGTCGGTGTGCTGCGGCCGGTCCATCGCGATGAACATCGGCAGGCGGAAATCCTCGTCCTCGTCGCGTTCGAGAATCGTGATCCCGCCATATTCCCACGAAGAGCTGTAAATGTCGGGCAGCGCCTCGACATGCTGGATCGCCTGATGACTCGCGATATTCCAATAGGGGCCGTGCGCACTGTCTTCGCATTTGACGATACCGCCCAGCCGGCGCAGCTCGGCAAAGGGCTCCTGCCAGCGATCTTCGGAATAGATGGCGGCGGGGCTCATGTCGTGAGCATGCGAAACAGTCTGGGGTTTGGCTGCAGTCGCCATCGGTATCCTCCTCCTCGGCAAGGGGAATCGCCGCGACGTTTGCCGCCGTCGGCGAAATCAGTTGCAGAATGCCACTGCTAACAGCTTTGTCAATGAGGCTCGGCGGCGGTTGCCGCGGTTGCCGCAGCGCTCGTCGCGGTGCGGCGCCAGAATTTCCAGCCGCTGCCGCTGCTCAGCACGCCGGCACGGAACAGCCGCACCGACAGGAAGATGACGAGCGCGACCCAGATCGCTTGCCAGCCGAGTGCTAGCAGGTGGACCGCCTTGCTGTCGTCGGTCGCGGCGCGCGCCGCCATCGCAAGCGGCGAGGAGAAGGGAAAAATCTGCGCAAAGCGCGCGAGGCCGCTGCCGGGCGCACTGGCAGCCGCGGCCGACAGGCTGAACATCCCGACTTGGAAAATCGTGATCGGCAGGCTGAGCATCTGGATTTCGCGTACCGTCGCCGCCTGCGCGCCGACGCCGAGGAACACCGCGCCGAGGAGCAGGAACGACAGGATGAAATAGATAAAGCCGATTCCGAGGAAAAAGGCCCAGCCGGTCGCCGGCGTCGATGCCAGCGCGGTGGCCACCTCGCTCGTTCCGCCTGCAGCGGCAAGGCTCGCGGGATCGGCCAGCAGCGCGGCGATCACGCCGCCGCCGAACGCCATTGCGATCCAGAAAGCGATGAACAGCACCGCGACCCCCAGAAACCCGAGCAGCTTGCCGAGGAAGACGCTTTCGAGCGGAACCGCGGCGGCGAGGATTTCGATGACCTTGTTGCCCTTTTCCTCGGCGAGCGAGCTCACCGTCTGGCCTGCGAGGAGCAGGGTGAGGAGGAAGATGACAAAGACCGCCCCGAAGCCCAGCGATTGCTGGACGGCGATGCTGGCGCCGCCGCGCTGGATGCTCTCGAAGCGCGGTTTGACGGGGGCGACCTCGCCGGCGGCGCGGTCGCGCAGGACCTGTCCGGCGAGCAGCGCCAGATAGCGTCCCGACTTGCCGTCGGCGTTGCGTTCGACAATGCGCGGATTTTCGAGCGGGCCGCTCATCACCGCATAGGTGTCGGAGCCCTTTTCGCTCGTGATCGCAACGGGATCGATCGTCGCATCACCGGCGATACGGAAGGCCAGCGACGGCGGTGCATTGCTTCCGGCGAAGCCCTCGCGCAGCCGGGCGTCGGCAGCGCGAAGCGCCGCGATGTCCGCCGGATCGGCGACGACGACGATACGGCCGGCACCGCGCGCGCTGTCCGCGAGTTGCGACGCACCCATGCCCCCCGCCAGCCCCATGCCGACCATGAACAGGGGCGCGAGCAGGAAGAGAAGGAAGGTCGGCGTCGCAACGATCGCGAGAAAGTCGCGCCGCGCAACGACAAACATGCTTTGAAGGAACGGGGTCATGCGCTGGCCTCCTGCGCGGCGTCCTCGGCGGCATCGGCGTCGAACCCCGCGTCGACCTGGCGGACGATATGGACAAAGGCGTCGTGGAGCGCGGGACGGCTGATCGACAGTCCGGTGACGCCAAGGCCGCTCGCGGTGATGCGCGCGAGCAGGGGTTCGACGTCGCGATCCTCGATCGCGAAATGCCAGCCATCGCCGCGCAGCTCGGCGCCGGCGGGGAGGTTCGCGGCCACCGTGGCGGGATCCTGCTGCTCGCGCGGCGTATAGCGCACCTGCATCGGCAGCAGCGCGCGCGCTTCGTCGACGGTGCCCTCGAACCGGCGCTGCGAGCGCGCGATGATCGCGATGCGGTCGCAAAGCCGCTCGGCATGCGCCATGACATGCGTCGAAAACAGGATCGTCGCGCCGCGATCGCGCTCGCGCCGCACCAGCATTTCTAGCCGCTCCTGATTGACCGGGTCGAGCCCCGAGAAGGGCTCGTCGAGGACGATGAGGTCGGGAGCGTGGACGATCGAGCCGATCAGCTGGATCATCTGCGCCATGCCTTTCGACATCTTGCGGATCTTTTCGTCGATCACGCGTTCGAGCCCGAGCTCGGTCATGAAGCTTGCGGCACGGCGGCGGCCCTCGGCCCATTCGAGCCCGCGCAGCGCGCCCATAAAGGCAATCGCCTCGCGCGCTTTCATGCCCGGATAGAGCCCGCGTTCCTCGGGAAGATAGCCGATACGGTGGCGCACCGATTGCGGGCGCGCGCCAAAGACGCGGCTGCTGCCCTCATCGGGGTCGATGATCCCGAGCGTCATCCGCAAGCTGGTCGTCTTTCCCGCGCCATTGGGACCGAGCACGCCGTAGATGCTCCCCGCCGGCACCGCGAGGCTGACATGATCGACCGCCTTGTAATCGCCGAAATATTTGGTGAGGCCATTCGCCTCGACGCTGAAATCGTTCAACTCTGGTCCCCGATCTTTCGCTTGCCAGACTATGGCACGGCGAGACGGCTCGCGTATAGAGCGCCAATGGTTGCGGAAGCCTTGCCTCTTGAAACGCCGTCGCTCGAAGACCGTCTCGAAGCCGTCGCGCGCGCGCATGGTTTCGTCGCGTTCGGCATCGCCGACGCCGGGGCTGCGCCGTTGACTGCAGCGCGGCTGGGCCAATGGCTCGCCGAGGGACGGCACGGCGACATGATCTGGATGGAAAGCCGCGCGGCAGAGCGCGGCTCGCCCAAGGGGCTGTGGCCCGAGGTCCGCTCGGTGATCGCACTCGGCATGAGCTATGCCCCCGCGCACGACCCGCTCGCGCTTGCCGACCACCCCGACCGGGGGCGGATTTCGGTCTATGCGCAGGGCGGCGACTATCATGACGTCGTCAAAAAGGCGCTGAAGGCGGTCGCGCGCTGGCTGGTTGCCGAAGTGACAGACGCCGAGGTCAAGGTGTTCGTCGACACCGCGCCGGTGATGGAAAAGCCGCTGTCGGCGGCGGCGGGTCTCGGCTGGCAGGGCAAGCACACCAACCTCGTCAGCCGCGACCATGGCAGCTGGCTGTTCCTCGGCGCGATCTACACCACGCTCGATCTCGAAAGCAGCAAGCCCGGCCGCGATACGTGCGGAAGCTGTTCGGCATGTCAGGATGCGTGCCCGACACAGGCTTTCCCCGCGCCGTACCGGCTCGATGCGCGGCGGTGCATTTCCTACCTCACGATCGAACATAATGGCCCGATCCCGGTCGACCTCCGGCGCGGGATCGGCAACCGCATCTATGGCTGCGACGACTGCCTCGCCGCCTGTCCGTGGAACAAGTTCGCCGACACCGCACACGCGCACCGCGCCTTCCTGCCGCGCGCCGAGCTTGTCGCGCCGTCGCTCGCCGATTTGCTCGCGCTCGACGATGCGGGATTCCGACAGGTGTTTGCGGGATCGCCGATCAAAAGGATCGGGCGCGGACGCATGGTGCGCAATGCGGCGATCGCGGCAGGAAACAGTGGTGATACGCGGTTCGTGCCTGTGCTTCGTCGGCTGGCCGACGACGAATCGCCGATGGTTGCCGATGCGGCGCGATGGGCGCTCGCCGAGCTGGCGCCATGACGTCAGCCTAGCGGCGCAGCGCCTCGATACAACTCGGTACATTGGCATCGCGCCCCTCGGGGGTGCGCGCATCGACATGCGTCGCGAGCGGGTCGGCGCCCTGCCGCGGTGCATAATAATAGATATCGAGAATGCAGGCGGCGCCGGCGAATTGCAGCTTGCGGCCCGTGCCTTCGGCGACATCGAGCCGCGGCTTGCCGAACTGCCCGAGCGCGGCGTTGGCACTCTGGCCGATCAGGCTGTTGTTCTGCGTCGGGCGCGGCGGGGTGATCGGCGCGGCGGTGGGCGGTGCTTTCGGCGGTGTCGCGCGCGGAATCGCGGGGCCAGCGCAGGCGCCGAGCGTCAAGGCAAGGCCGCAGATGGCGGCCAGGCGGCGGTTTTCGATCATCTTTTCTGGTCCCCATCGCGCAGATGCAACATGTGCACGGCCATAGCGGCGCCCAGAATCGGCGCCAACAGATTGGCGACAGGCACCACGAAGCTTGCGGCGGACAGCAAGCCCATCGACCAGCGCGCCGGGCGGTCGAGCCTCGGCCGCCCGGGGTGCCGTGCGAGGACCATCGCCTCGAGATCGCGTCCGAGCAGCAGCGCGTTGACGAGCAGCGCGAAGATCGGCGTGCCGATTCCGGTGACGAGCAGCAGGATATAGACGGGCAGGGCGAGCAGGTTGCCGCCGATCAGCCGGACCAGCGACGCGAGCGCAAGCCCGATGTTCTGGCGCCAGCCGACGTCGACCGCCTTTGCCGCGGCGCCGGGATAATGGCGTCCTTCGACATCGGCGACGATGCCGTCGGCGAACAGGCCGACGACGACGATCGCCACGGCGCGGAACAGCAGCCAGCTGCCGGCGACGATCGCGAGGATGATCAGCACTCCGGCCATGTCCTGTTCGGCGGCGCCCAGCCATTTCCAGTGCGCCAGCCCCCAGCGCGCGGCGAAGAAGATCGCGGTGCCCGATACCGCGAGCAGCAGGAGCGTGAGTGCGAGACTCTGCGCCAGCACACGCAGCACGCGCGGATGGGGCAAGTCCCTGAGCGCGAGGAGGAAAGCGTGAAAGGCGCGGGCCATGCGCCGGGGATGGTGGGATGCGAGCCGTTCGTCAAGCTGCACCGATCCCGCCCTCCTTCATCACCCCGGACCTGATCGGCGATCATCCCCTTCCGACAAGGAAAGGATGTTCCCCCGCCTTCGCGGGGGAACACATACTTGCTCCGATGGGATATATCCCGACTTGATCCGGGGTCCGTGCCGCGCCGCGGAGATGGATGCCGGATCGGGTCCGGCATGACGAAGAGAGAGGCACAAGCGTTATGCTTGCCTTGGCGGCGCCCGCCGCCTAAGGCCCCCGGCAGTTTTTCCCACGCATCACAGGATTTTTCATGGCATCCACCGCCCGTTTCGACGTCGTTGCCATCGGCAATGCGATTGTCGACGTTCTCGCCCGCGCCGACGATGCGCTGATCGTCGCCGAAGGCCTGACCAAGGGATCGATGCGGCTGATCGACGCCGAAGAGGCCGAGCGGCTGTATGCCACGATGGGCCCGGCGGTCGAGGTCTCGGGCGGTTCCGCCGCGAACACGCTGGCGGGCATGGCGGTGCTCGGCGAACGCTGCGCCTTCATCGGCCAGGTTGCCGATGACCAGCTTGGGCATGTCTTCACGCACGATCTGCGCGCGCTCGGCGTCGCCTATGAGACGCCGGCGCTCAAGGAAGGCGCGCCGACCGCGCGCTGCCTGATCCTCGTCACCCCCGACGGGCAGCGCACGATGAACACCTTTCTCGGCGCGAGCCACCTGCTCGACCGGGCGATGATCGACGAGGCGTGGATCGCCGATGCGAAAATCCTCTATCTCGAAGGTTATCTGTGGGATCC
>NZ_DASWTD010000045.1:0-2606 GCF_036402335.1 Sphingopyxis sp.
ATGGGGAGGGGGACCGCGCGCGGAGCGCGTGGTGGAGGGGCCGCGCCAAAGCCCCTCCGTCAGCGCTTCGCGCTGCCACCTCCCCATGGCTGCGCCACAGGGAGGGTCCGGTTATTACAGTGCCTTCAGCCGCTCCAGCACTTGTGGCACCGTCCCGTTGGCCTCGGCGGTGCGCAGCGGCATGACGTTCTGTACGAGGATTTCCTCCGGCGTCGGTTCGACCGCGAACAGCGTCATCACTTCATCGGCAAAGTCGTCGAGCGGCATATAGCCCTCGCGCGTCGACTGGCCGGGGGTCAGGTCGGTGCGCACCGCCGGCGGCGCCAGCTCGATCACCTCGACCTTGCCTTCCAGCTGGATCCGCAGCGCAACCGAATAGCTGTGCATCGCCGCCTTCGTCGCCGAATAGGTCGGCGCCTTGGGGAAAGGTACGAAGGCGAGGCCCGATGTCACGTTGACGATCGCGCTGTCCGCCTGCACGGCCAGATGGTCGACAAGCGCGTCGATCAGCCGGACCGGGCCGAGGATGTTGGTCACGACGGTTGCCTCCGCCTGCGTCAGGTCGCGCTTCGCGCTGACATCCTCGGCGTTCATGATGCCGGCATTGTTGACCAGCACGTTGAGGTTCGGGAATCGCGCGACGATGTCCTTGGCAAAAGCCGCGATCGCGTCGGCATCGGTGACGTCGAGCGACACCGCCGACATGTTCGGCCGCCCGGCGATCGCGGCCTGCAGCTTTTCGGCATTGCGCCCGGTGACGATGACCTTGTTGCCGGCATCGTGCCAGCGCTGCGCAAGCGCCAAGCCGATACCCGAACCGCCGCCCGTGACGAGGATGGTGTTGCCTGTGGTTTTCATGATGGCCTCCTTTGAGGTGGTGAGAAGGCACAGATATCCCTATACTCTCCAAAAGGAAGAAGGCACCTAAAAGTACCATAGTTACCAAAAAGAGAGATTTGGATTTTCTGCTATGCCTGCACCCGAAAAAATATCCTACGATCCGCACGCGCCGGTCGATCCGCGCGTCGAAACGCTCGTCAACGAACTGATCGGCCGAGTCGCCGACAAATGGACCCTGCTCGTTCTCGAGGAGCTGGAGGATCATGGGACGTGCCGTTTCACCGAATTGTCGCGCCGCGTCCCGGGGATCAGCCAGAAGATGCTGACGCAGACGCTGCGACAGATGGAGCGCGACGGGCTGCTCGTGCGCACGGTGCATCCGGTCGTCCCGCCCAAGGTCGAATATTGCCTGACCGACCTCGGCCACAGCTTGGGTGAAGCCTTTTGCGGCGTGTGGGTCTGGGCGGAGGCCAATCTGGAAAAGGTGGCAAGGGCGCGGATGGCGTTCGACGCGCGGGGGTAAGGACGTGTGGGTTGGGGGATGGTTATCGCCCGGGAGCAGACCTATTCCACATCGTCACCCCGGACTTGATCCGGGGTCCACGACTTCAGCGCTGCGATGGATCCCGGATCAAGTCCGGGATGACGAAGGACTGGAAACGGCCGATGTGAACCCCGGCGAAAGCCGGGGCCCAGTAGCGCCGTGGGGAGATGGGCCCCGGCTTTCGCCGGGGTGCACGAGAGGACAGCTCCCCACCCCAGAACTGCCGCTCCATCGGGGCGCCGGGGGGCTGCCGGGCTGAAAAAAAAGCAAGCCGGGACCATGATCGTGCCCGAATCATGGCCCCGGCTTTGACGGGCCCTGCAACTTGGGTCCGCCGGTCAGTTGCGGATCGAGCTGACCTGGATCAGCTCGCCCCGTGACGCGCTGGCGACCACCACATCGGCCCGCGCCGAGGCGACGCGCTTTGTATCGCGGCGGCACTGCCGCACGTCGTTCTTGCCTTCGATGTCGTAATCGGGTGCCTTGCCGCACACTTCGACGACGGCGCGCCAGATGCGGCGGTCGAGGGTTCGGGTGCCGGCCGCGGTCCGAAGGTCGAGGTCGCGGTGCGCTACGGCGACGCTCGGGTTCGCGGGGGCGGTTTGTGCCGCAACAGGCTGGCCGATCGATACGGTCGCGAGGGCGGCAAGGATCAGAAGCTTTTGCATCTTGTGTCTCCTTCGGCCGGCTGGAGAGGAGGGGAGGAAGCCGGTGGAGCACCAGATAATCGATCGCCTTCGCCAAAAGGAGCAACGATGTTGCGCGACCATTCTGCAAAATTGCAGAATGAGGTGGCGACGATTATGACGCACAAGGCGTCATGTATGATTGGAACGACCTCAAGGCCTTTCTGGCGGTCGCGGAGACGGGTAGCACCCTGTCCGCCGCGCAGGCGATGCGCGTCAGCCAGACGACCGTTGCCCGTCGTATCGCCGCGCTCGAGGAAGCAACCGGGCTCAGCCTCTTCGAACGGCGACAGGCGGGCTATGCGTTGACTCCCGTGGGCGAGGCGATGCTGGCGAGCGCGGTCGCCGTCCGCGAGGCGGCCGACCGCTTCGGCGAAGCGGCGGGAGCCAAGTCGCGCGACGCGGGCGGGACCGTGAGCTTGACGACCATGGAGATTTTCGCGGTCACCGTGCTGCCGCCGATCCTGCGCGACCTTCGTGCCGTGCATCCCGGAATCCATATCCACCTCGACACATCGGACGAGCCGCGCGACCTT
>NZ_DASWTD010000046.1:0-1694 GCF_036402335.1 Sphingopyxis sp.
CTTTTCGTTCGACAGCGAAATGCCGCGGAAACGATAGTCCGACGTGACGGAGATGCCGCCCGAAAGCGTGACCGGGCCGCTGGCCGCATCGGCCTCTTCGGCTGCTTCTTCCTGCGCGAAAGCCGGCGTCGACATGGCCGACGCAGCGAGCAACAGACCGAAACACGCCTTGCCAAGAAACTTCATGGGTGATCCCCCTCCAAATAACGGATCGTCCCGCCTGCCGTGCGCGCTCACGCCTCTTCATTCGGACGAGTAACGACGAACCCGCACAAAATTGCGCATAATGCTGCGACGCACAAACAAAAATTGCGAACACCGCCGAATCCGCATCAGACTGTGGCTTTCACGCAACAGCTGCCCCGCACATGCGCTTCGCTTTGCCAAGCCGCGCCCGGACGGCTAAAGAGCGAGCCGTATCTCCCTTTGCCCGAGCCCCTTTTATGAGCGATCACAATCCCGGCCTGCGCCCCTGGCGCGACATTGCGCGGCGCGAAAGTCGTCAGATCATGGTCGGAAATGTTCCCGTCGGCGGCGGCGCGCCGATCAGCGTCCAGACGATGACGAACACGCTGACCAGCGATCCGGTCGCGACGATCGACCAGATCCGCCGTTGCGAGGAAGCCGGTGCCGACCTGATCCGTGTTTCGTGCCCCGACACCGAATCGACCGCAGCGCTCGGCAAGATCGTGCGCGCGTCGCGCATCCCGATCATCGCCGACATCCATTTCCACTACAAGCGCGCGCTCGAAGCCGCCGACGCCGGCGCCGCCTGTCTGCGCATCAACCCCGGCAACATCGGCAGCAGCGAGCGCGTCGGCGAAGTCGTCCGCGCCGCCAAGGCGAACGGCTGCGCGATCCGTATCGGCGTCAACGCCGGCAGCCTCGAGAAAGACCTGCTCGAAAAATATGGCGAGCCCTGCCCCGAAGCGCTCGTCGAAAGCGCGCTCGACCATATCAAGCTGCTGCAGGACCACGACTTCCACGAGTATAAGGTCGCGGTGAAGGCGAGCGACGTTTTCCTCGCGGTCGCCGCTTACATGCAGCTCGCCGACGCGGTCGACTGCCCGCTTCACCTCGGCATCACCGAAGCCGGCGGGCTGATCGGCGGCACCGTCAAATCGGCGCTCGGCATCGGCAACCTGCTCTGGGCCGGAATCGGCGACACGATCCGCGTCAGCCTTTCGGCCGAACCCGAGGAAGAGATCCGCGTCGGCTACGAAATCCTGAAATCGCTGGGCCTGCGCACCCGCGGCGTCCGCGTCGTCTCCTGCCCCAGCTGCGCGCGGCAGGGTTTCGACGTTATCCGCACCGTGCAGGCGCTCGAGGATGCACTCAGCCACATCAAGACCCCGATGTCGCTCTCGGTCCTCGGCTGCGTCGTCAACGGCCCCGGCGAGGCCCGCGAGACCGACATCGGCATCACCGGCGGCGGCAACGGCAAGCATATGGTCTTCCTCTCGGGCGTCACCGATCATCATGTCGAGGACGCCGACATGATCGGCCACATCGTCAAGCTCGTCGAAGCCAAGGCGGCCGAGATCGAGGCGGGCGGCGCGGTGAGCATGGACACGCTCCACGGCAAGGCGGCGTGAGCCCGCATTAGGCTGCAGGGCAACCGACCCCGCTCGCGTCCGTTTTTGGGGCGGGGAGTTGTCCCTTTCGTGCACCCCGGCGAAAGCCGGGGCCCATGG
>NZ_DASWTD010000047.1:0-9909 GCF_036402335.1 Sphingopyxis sp.
AAGAGCGCCGGCGCAGCGGCACAGTCGGCAAGGGTGAAGCCATAGGGCGTCGCCCAGCCGTCGCCGGCCAGTTCCCCGTCGAGCCAGCCATAGACGGTTTCGAGCTTCGCCTTCGCCTGGTCGACGATCAGCTGCACATGATTTTCAGGGCCGCGGATCGCATCCGCCACCACCTCCTGCATCCGCCCCATCACATGATTGTCGAACACCCGGTCGAGCACGCGCACCCGCAGCGCCGCGTCGAAGTCCTCGGGAATCAGCTGCGGTTCGGGTACCAGATGGTCGAGATATTCGATGATGATCGACGATTCGAAATGGGGCACGCCGTCGTGGACGAGCAGCGGGAATTGCCCGACCGGCCAATGCGCCTTCAGTTCGGGGCCGTGCTCGGGAAATGCCGGATCGACCGAGCGATAGTCGAATTCGATCCCTTTCTCGTACAGCGCGATCAGCACCTTCCATGTGTAGGAAGAAAAAGGGTGGCCATAATAGATCAGCATGTCAGCCTTTCCGGGTCAGCCACGCGAGCGGCAGACCGACAAAGAAGATATGGGGAAAGAGCGCGATCGCACCCTTGACGAGGTCAGCGGGCGGGAAGGGCAATCCGAAGCGCAGCGGCAGCACGATCCCGTTCATGACATAATAGAGGGCAAGGCCATAGATCGTGCCCGCGAGCCACCACGGGCTGCTGAGCGCGGGCCAGCGCCGTGCCGCCCAGAACCAGAAGGCGACCATCGCGCCCATGATCGCATAATGCGTCGCAAGTCCCACGATGTCGCCGCCGATGCCCCACGAGCGTGCCGCGTCGCCGAACGGCCCGCTCGCCACGGCATGCAGCATGCTGGAGACGGTGCCGCCCTGCACCACGCTCGATATCGCCGCATAGACGATGTCGAGCGTGCCGCAGAGCAGCCATGCGAAGAGCGCCGGGCTACGCCGCATCGACGGTTTCGCCCCTGATTGCGGCCTCGATCGCCGCGATGTCGATCTTTTTCATCGTCATCATCGCGTCGAACGCGCGCTTGGCGGCCGCCTTGTCGGGCATCGTCATCACGTCGGTCAGGACGCGCGGGGTGATCTGCCACGACAGGCCCCATTTGTCCCTGCACCAGCCGCACATGCTTTCCTCGCCGCCGTTGCCGACGATCGCGTTCCACAGCCGGTCGGTTTCCTCCTGCGTGTCGGTATGGACCTGGAACGAAAAGGCTTCGCTATGCTTGAACGTCGGGCCGCCGTTGAGGCCGATGCAGGAGATGCCGAGCACCGTGAAGTCCACGGTCAGCACATCGCCTTCCTTGCCGCTCGGATTGTCGCCGGGCGCCCGGTGAGTGGCGCCGACCTTGCTGTCGGGAAAGGTCGCCGCATAGAAATTCGCCGCCTCTTCGGCATCCTTGTCGTACCAGAGGCACAGCGTCACGGGATTCTTGCTCATGTCGTCTCTCCTTTGACGGGGCAGCCGATCGACCATGTATGGCCGAACGGATCCTTGATCTGGGCATAGCGGTCGCCCCAGAACATGTTGTCGAGCGGCATCACGACGCTCGCGCCCGCCGCGACCGCGCGCTCGAACCATGCGTCGGCGTCGTCGACCTGCAGGTGCAGCGTCACCCCGTCGGGAGGGCCGCTTTCATTCTCGACATATTCGGGAAATTCGTCGTGCAGCATCAGCGACGCGCCGTTGACCGTCAGATGCGCATGCATCAATCGCACGCCGTCGTCGGCGGGCATGCGCATATTCTCGGTCGCGCCGAACGCCCTGATATAGAAATCGATCGCCTCGCTCGCGCGCCTGTCGGCGATCGCCAGATGCGGGGTCAGTCCCGTCGTCGGACCCTGATTGTCCATTGTCACTCTCCTCCGGTTACTTGCGCGGGCCGACGAAGCCGACCGGCGCGCCCTGCGGGTCGATTGCGTTCATTGCATATTCGCCGCCGGGGATTTCCATCGGTTCGCTGGTGATCGTGCCGCCGTTCGCGGCCACCGTTTCGCGCGCGCGGTCGATATCGTCGACGCCGATATAGAAATTCCACACCGGCACCGGATAGCCTTCCATCAACGGCATCACCGCGCCGATCATCACGTCGCCGCGCTGGATGAAGCGGTACGCGCCGATCGGACCCATATCCATCTCGCCTTCCTGCCCCCAGCCGAAATGCTTTTTGTAAAAGGCGATGGCGGCGTCGGGGTCGCTGGTCGCAAGTTCGTTCCAGCGCACGCGCTGCGCCTCGGTCACCGAAAAGACGTCGCTTTCCATGCCCTCGCTGCCTTCGGGCGGCTTGGGGGCCATGACATAGAAGGGTGCGCCCTGCGGATCGGCGACCATCGCGATGCGCCCGACCGGGATGTCCATCGGCGGCATCTGGACCGCGCCGCCGTCGGCCTTGATCGCCGCGACCGCCGCATCGACGTCGGCGACATGCAGATAGCCGATCCACAGCGGCCGCGCGCCGCCCGCGAGCATGTCGGCATTCAGCGCCAACACCCCGCCGGCATTGCCGCCGTCGCTGCGTCCGATCATGCGATAATCGACATCGCCCGCGGCGGGGTCGCGGTCGGCGGCGATCGTCCAGCCCACCACCGCGCCGTAAAAGGCCGCGGCGCCCGCGGGGTCGTTCGTCATCAGCTCGTACCAGATGAAATTGGATGGCTTGGTCATCGTCTCTCTCCTCGCTGCTTCGGTTCAATAGGTCAGGCTGGGGAAGAAATCGCCGCGCCCCTTGGGCGTCATGTCGAGAAAGGCCCATAATGGATCGACCAGGTCGCCGGCGCGGTGATGCTGGCCGGGATCTTCGGGCGCATAGGCCATCTCGCTCGCCCAGACGTGGCGGATGCCATCGCTGTCCTTGTGAAAGACGTTGAAGATCGTCTCGTCCCAATTCTCGCCGCGTTTCAGGCCATGCTCGGCGCGCTTGGCGTCGGTCAGCCGGCGCGTGTCGCCGAAATAATCGGCCGAATAGCGCCCGTCGACGTCGGACAGGAAGACAAGGTGGGGCCAGCGCCGGTGCTTTGCCCACGCCTCCAGCCGCGCAATCGGCGACTTGGCGACGACGTAGAAGGGGGCGCGCTGTCCGAGGTGCCGCGCGCTGCCGTCGATCGCGTCGAGCATGTGGGTACAGCCGTTGCACGGCTCGTCGCGCCCCGCCCCGAACATGTAGCTTTGCAGGATGATGCTCGGCTTGCCCGCGAACAGGGCGGACAGCGTCACGCGTTCGGGCCGCTGGTACGCGCCGATCCATTCGAAGCTGTAGTCCTCGGGCATCGCGCCGCCGGGCGGCAGCGCACGGCGCTGCGCAGCGACCGCCTCGATCTGGCGCCGCAGCGCGATCTCGGCATCGAGCAGTTCGATCCGCGCGCGGCGATATTCGGCGCTTTCATTGGGGAAGGACAGATGTTCCATCTCGGTTCCTTTCGTCTGCCCCCCTCAGGTGCGGTGTAACCGCAGCGGCTTCGTATTTTTGCGCGCAATCAGCCCGCGGGCCTCGAGGTCGAGCTGGACCCCCTTCAGCCACCATCCGGCCTTCGCGCCGCCGGGAAACAGATGGTCGGGCAGCAGGGGCAGCACGCGCGCCTTGATCTCGGCAACCGTCAGCCCCGGTTCGACCTCGGGCACCGCCGCGAGCAGCGCGTCCTTCATCGCGTCATATTTCGCCTTCTCGACGCGCACGACATGGCCGGGGCTTACGATGTTGAGCATCTCGACGCGCTCGATGGCTTTGCTCACCGCGCATATCCTTTCGTTGCTTCGATTGGCGGGGCGCGAAAGCCCATCGCGATCCACGCCGTCAGCAGCCGCCACATGAATTTGCCCGAGGGGGTCCGGTAATTGGGGATGTCATCGGGCAGCTCGACGTTCTCGGGGCGATCGCCCACGATCGTCCGCATCTCGGCCGCCGGCCGTTCCGCCTCGGGGATACGCCCCGAATAGACGCTCAGCCAGTGCCCCTTGGTGAATTCGAGCGCGACCGGCGAATTGCAGCATCGCGCGACGAAGCGCCGCGTCGGCGAATCGGGGTTCAGCCGGTGCTCGTCCAGCCGGTCCGATCCCGACAGCCAGGTCAGCCGGTCCTTGCGCATCAGCACATAGGGCGTTCCGCCGTCGCTGCCGACCACGGCCGGCGCTCCGGGAAGCGCCTCGAAGCCCCGGCCCGCCCGCTGGCAGCTATGGCAATAGCAGGTCGCCGCGACGATCGGCTTGCCGGTCAGTTCGAGCGTCACCGCGCCGCACTGGCACGAGGCGGTGCGGTGTCGCATCTGGTTGGCCTCGGCCATTGAAGCTCTCCCGTCCGTCATCCCGGCGAAGACCGGGATGACGACTAAGTTGATTTATGCCTCGACGATCGGCTCGAAGCCGCCGTAGATCATGCGCGCACCGTCGAACGGGTTGTTGTCGGGATCATGCTTCATCCGCTCGTCGGACATCATCTTTTCCCAGCCCTTGGTGCGTGTTTCCTTGTCGGGCCATTCGACCCAGCTGTAGACAACGGTCTCGCCTTCCTTCTTGTGCGCGGCGCGGGCGTAGTCGGTGACCTTGCCGTCGGGGACGTCGTCGCCCCACGCCTCGACGACGCGCGTCGCGCCATAGTCGCGGAACACCTGCGAGGCTTTTTCGGCCATTGCGCGATAGGCTTCCTTGTTGCCGTCGGGGACGGGCAGGATGTAGCCGTCGGCATAGCCGGTCTTGCCGGCCGCGCGGTCGTCGACGATCGAATCGAAGCCGCCGATGATCATGCGCTTGCCGTCGAACGGCATCTCGCCGCCCATCGCCGCCATGCGCGGATCGCTCATCATCTTTTCGTTCGCGGCGTCGCGCGTCGCCCGGTCGGGATATTCGAACCAGCTGAACACGACGGTCTCGTCGTCTTTCGCCTGCACGGCGCCCTTGAAATCATTGACCTTGCCGTCGGGGACGTCGTCGCCCCAGCATTCGACCATGCGCGCGACGCCGAATTCCTTGAACAGATGGGCCGCGTCGGCGGCATGCTTGCGATACGCTTCCTTGTTGGCGGTCGGCACCGCGACCACAAATCCTTCTACATAGGTCATCTTGTCTCTCCTTGGGGGGTGGGAGGGGTTTCAGGCGGCGGGCGGTCCCGCTTCTTCGCTGAAGGCGGCCAGCTGCGCGTCCATCGCGCGCTGGAAGGCGGGGCGGGCGAGGCAGCGGTCGAGATAGGCCTGCAACCGCGGCTGCTCGGCGATGAGGCCGGCCTCGACGGCTTCGCGCAGCACCGTCGCCATCGCGATGTCGGCGACGCTGAATTCGCCCGTCAGATAGTCTTTGTCGCCGATCGCGTCGTTCAGGCGGCCGAGCCGGCCCTGGATGAATTCGATCAGGCTCGGACGGCGCAGCTTCGCCCATTCCTCTTCGGTCGAAAAAATGTCGACATTGCCGAGTTCGAACAGCATCGGCTCGACGCTGTTATACGCGGCGAACAGCCACGCGAGCGTGTTCGCGCGCTGCTGCGGATCGCGGGGCATCAGCCGCGCATCCTTTTCGGCGAGGTGGAGCAGGATCGCGCCGCTTTCGAACAGGCGGATGCCGCCGTCGTTGAGCACCGGGACCTGCCCCCATGGCTGGAACAGGAAATGGTCGGCGGGTCGGTTGATCGCACTGATCAGATGCTCTGAATAATCGAGGCCGATTTCCTCGCACGCCCAGCGCGGGCGCAGGTCGCGGACATAGCCGCGCGCGAAATCGGGGACCCAGTCGAAGGCGGTGACCTCGAGTTTGCTGTCGGGGTTTACGGGCATGGTGGTTTCCTCTCCTTGTCTTTTTACGGGGGTCAAAAGGACGGTGGCGGGGGTGCCTTGTCGTCGAGAAAGGGCGCGACCATCGCGGTGATCGCGGGGGCTTCACCCATGATCCCGATGTGCGAGGTCGCGGGCAGGATCGCGAGCCGCGCCTTGGGCGCTTCGGTCATGAAGCCCTGCAAGATCGTGGGCAGGTCATAACCGCCGCGCAATTTGAACAGCGCGATCGTATGTTCCAGCGTGGTGCCGTCGTTATCGCCGGTGACGACCATCGTCTTGCCTTTGATCGCGCGGATCTGGTCTTCGGGCCAAGCGAAATCGGTGGCGTCCAGCGCCTTGATCTCGGCCACCAGCGTCGGAAACGCGTCGGGCGTCGGCGACATCTTCTTGTACCCACTCTCGATCGGCGAACCCGCGAAGATTTCGGGAGTCAGGCTTGCGATGCTTTTGATCAGTTCGGGCGGCATCCCGTCGAGCCGGTAGGCGCCCGAAATGATGACCTGCTTGCCGATCCGCCCGGGTTGGAGCATCGCGAGGCGCAGCGCGGTCGCGGCGCCCATCGAATAACCGAGCACATCGGCCTTTTCGACCTTCAGCGCCGCGAGTACCCCGGCCGCGTCATTGGCCATCTGGTCATAGCTCAGCCCGCCCGGCGCGTCGCCGGTGCGGCCGTGGCCGCGCGCATCGATCGCGATCACCGGCCGCGTCGCGGCGAGGGGCGCGATCAGCGGTGCCATCGCATCGCCCGACATGAAGGCGCCGTGCAGCACCAGCAATGGCGTGCGGCCCGCGCCGAGGTCGCCATGGACCTGATAATAGATGCGCGCGCCGTCGACATCGGCATAGCCGGTCCTGGCGGCAGCCGCGGCCGCGACCGGCGCCGGTGTCTGGGCATGGAGCGGCCGGGGTGCTGCGGTCAGCGACGTCGCCGCCGCAAGCAATGCCAGCACGATCGCCGAACCGGGCGCGCGGCGAAAGGAGGAGGGGAAACCGGGAAGATATGGCATGGGAATCTATCCTCTTGTTGTCTGACGGAGCCTAGGTCCGTTTGCCTTTGAAATAGGCGACGATCGACATCGCGTGGCCGTGGCCGAGTTCGAAATCGCGCTTGAGCCAGTCGATGATCGCGCCGGGTTTGACGCCCGGGGCAAGCCCGCTGTCGTCGGCGAGGCCCTTTTTGATCGCGATGGCTTTCAGCGCTTCCGCCGACTTGCCGGTCTTGGTTTCGACATTGTCGAGATAGGCCCGGAAGCTCATCGTCCCGCTCCTTTCGGTGGACGGCGACCCGGGCAAGCGCGAAGCGGGTGAACGTCACCACGCTGCGGCCCAAAGCTCGGGGCGCCGCCCGGTTTTGCGTCAGGCGGTGACTTCGGCCGCGGCGTCGGTCGGAATCGCGGTCGGGTCCATCCACATCACTTCCCAGATATGACCATCGGGATCCTCGAAGCTGCGGCCGTACATGAAGCCGAAATCCTGTGTCGGGGTGGGGTCGGCCTTGCCGCCGGCCTTGACCGCCTTGTCGACCTGTCCGTCGACTGCGTCGCGGCTGTCGGCCGACACGCAGATCAGCACCTGCGCCGTCGTGTGGGCGTCGGGGATCGTCTTCGACGTGAAGGTCGCCCATTTTTCATGCGTCAGCAGCATGACGTGGATCGACCCTTCCTCGACCACCATGCAGGCGGCGGTGTCGTCGGTGAAGGCGGGGTTGTTCGCCGCGCCGACCGCTTCGTAAAAGGCCTTCGACTTGTCGAGGTCGGCGACCGGCAGGTTCACGAAAATCATCTGGGGCATCTCTTCTCTCCTTGGGGGTGTTGGTCGTTCAAGTCAGCGCGCGGTGCGCGGCCGCAATTACCGTCGCATCATGTCGCGCCTCCGCTGTCGAACAGCATCCGGACATAACGCTTCAAATGGGTGACGGTGCCGCGCGCAATCGCCGGGTCGTTCGTCGTTTTGGCCAGGACGAAGGCGCCCTGCAGCACCGACTGGACATGCTGGGCCAGGCCGATCGCGGTGATGTCCTCGGGCACGCCGTAAATATCCATTGCGGCCTGGATGTCGGGCGACAGCGCCTGGCAATAGGCATTGATGCTCGCCTCGCATGCCGCGCGGATGCGGTCGCTCGTCGCATAGGCTTCCTGCACCATCGTGCCGACGAAGCAGGTATAATCCTCGGTCGGGCCGTCGAGCATCGACAGGCGGAAATCGATATGGCCGAGCAATCGGTCGAGCGGGTCTTCGAGCCGGACGTGCGGGGCGAGCTCGAACATCGGTCGCGCGCGCTCGGTCCAGCCCTCGGCCGCCGCAACCGCCAGCTCTTCCTTCGATGCGAAGTGATGGAAGAAGGCGCCCTTGGTCACCCCCGCCGCCGCGCAGATCTGGTCGACGGTCGTCGCCGAATAACCCTGTTTGCGCACCGTGGCATGCGCCGCGGCGATCAGCCGGGCACGTGCGCTGCCCCGCGGCGCGCGTTCGCCGGGGGTGCCGCCGCCCGCCTGGGGGACGGCGCGGGCGGCGGCGGCGGGGATCGAAGGTGGCTGATTCGTCGTCATGCGAATCGGCATACCGACTAGTTGGTATGTTGTCAAATCGCACATTGACCCGACGCTCCGCGGCACTTTCGGCAACATCCGAAAAGACTCGACCTTCCCGCCGCTTGGCGTATGAAGACGCGGGGAACAAACAGGGCACATCATGTGCCGCCGGGGGAATATGGTCGCGATCGTCTCTACCGTCGCCTATCTCGGGCTCGACGCGCGCGGGGTGGAGGTGCAGTGCCAGATCGCCGCGGGCGTCCCGGCCTTCGCAGTGGTCGGCCTGCCCGATAAGGCAGTGGGCGAAAGCCGCGAACGCGTCCGCGCCGCGCTGTCGGCGATCGGCCTCGCGCTCCCGCCGAAGCGGATCACGGTCAACCTCTCGCCCGCCGACCTGCCCAAGGAGGGGTCGCACTACGACCTCCCGATCGCGCTCGCGCTGCTCGGCGCGATGGGCGTCGTCGATCCCGAGACGCTGGGCGCCTATGTCGTTGTCGGCGAACTCGGCCTCGACGGCCGCGTCGCGCCGTCGCCGGGCGTGCTGCTCGCGGCGATCCATGCCGGCAGCCAGGAACGCGGGCTCGTGTGCCCGGTTGCGCAGGGGCCCGAGGCGGCGTGGGCGGGCAATGTCGAAGTGCTCGCCGCGCCCGACCTCCTCTCGCTGCTCAATCATTTCAAGGGCAGGGCGCTGCTCGCGCCGCCGGTGCCGGGCGAGGTCGAGATACCGCCGCGCACCGTCGATCTCGCGCAGGTGAAGGGGCAGGAGACCGCGAAGCGCGCGCTCGAAATCGCCGCCGCGGGCGGGCACAACCTGTTGATGGCGGGGCCGCCCGGCGCGGGAAAGTCGCTGATGGCGGCATGCCTTCCCGGCATCCTGCCCGATCTCGATCCCTCGGAAGCGCTCGAAGTCTCGATGATCGCGTCGGTCGCGGGGCAGCTCGAAGGCGGCCGCCTCGTCCGGGCACGGCCGTTCCGCAGTCCGCACCATTCGGCCTCGATGCCTGCGCTCGTCGGCGGGGGTTTGCGCGTCCGGCCGGGCGAGGTTAGCCTCGCGCATCTGGGCGTCCTGTTCCTCGACGAGCTTCCCGAATTCCAGCGCGGCGTTCTCGACTCGCTGCGCCAGCCGCTCGAGACCGGCGAGGTCAGCGTCGCGCGCGCCAACGCGCACGTCACCTTCCCGGCGCGGGTCCAGCTGGTCGCGGCGATGAACCCGTGCCGCTGCGGCCATCTCGGCGATCCGGCGCTCGCGTGCAGCCGCGCGCCGCGCTGCGCCGCCGATTATCAGGCGAAACTGTCGGGGCCTTTGCTCGACCGTATCGATCTGCATGTCGAGGTGCAGGCGGTGAGCGCCGCCGATCTCGTCCTGCCGCCGCCCGCCGAAGGCAGCACCGAGGTTGCGGCGCGCGTCGCGGCGTCGCGGGCGGTACAGACTATGCGCTATGCCGGACACAAGGCGCGCATCAATGCCGAGATCGACGGCGAGCTGCTCGAAGCTGTCGCAACCCCCGACGACGCCGGACGCAAGCTGCTGGCGCAAGCCGCCGAAGCGATGCGATTGTCGGCGCGCGGCTACACGCGGATATTGCGGGTCGCCCGGACGATCGCCGATCTGGCGGGAGCACCCGACGTC
>NZ_DASWTD010000048.1:0-15841 GCF_036402335.1 Sphingopyxis sp.
GTCGAGCGTCTTGCCATAGACCTCGATTTCGCACGCTGTCGGCGTCTGGAGGCCGATGATCGAGCGCATCAGCACCGATTTTCCGGTACCCGATCCCCCGACGACGCCGAGGATTTCGCCCGAACGGACGTCGAGGTCCAGGTCCTCGTGAACCACGGCATCGCCGAACTGGTTCTTCAGGCCGCGGACGCAAATCGCCGTTTCGAACTTTTCGGGCCGCACCGCGTCGGCGGCGGCAAGCTCTTCCTTGATCTCCTGGTCGATCTCTTCGCCCATCAATTCCATCCCAGCGAAGAGAAAAAGACGGCGAACATCGCGTCGAGGACGATGACGAGGAAGATCGCGGCGACCACCGCCGATGTCGTGCGCTGGCCAACCTCCTCGGCATTCTGGCGCACCTGCATGCCTTCGTAACAACCAGTGACGCCGATCAATATGCCGAACACCGGCGCCTTGATCAGCATGATGTAAAAATCGGTCATCGGAATGATTTCGCGCAGCCGCTGGATATAGGTGAGCGGCGGCATGTCGAGCCCGACCCAGACAAAGGCGCCGCCGCCCGCGATCGCGCAAAGGCTGGCGTAGAAACCGAGCAAGGGCATGGTGATCGTCGACGCGGCGACGCGGGGCAGCACGATCGCCTCCATCGGCGACACGCCGATCGTGCGCATCGCATCGATCTCTTCGGTCAGTTTCATCGTGCCGATCTGCGCGGCGAACGCCGAACCCGAGCGGCCTGCGACCATGATCGCGGTCATCAACAGCCCGAGTTCGCGGATCGAGGCGCGGCCGACGAGGTTGATCGTGAACACCTCGAGCCCGAATTGCTCGAGCTGCACCGCGCCCTGCTGCGCGATGACGATGCAGATCAGGAAACTCATCAGGCCGATGATCGGCAATGCGTCGACGCCGACGGTCTGAAACCGCGTGACGACGGCATTCCAGCGCAGGCGGCGGCGCGCGCGAATCTGGGTGCCGAGCGCGACGATCATCGCGCCGAAAAAGCCGACGATGCCCAGCAGTTCGTGCCAGATCGCAACGCTGGCGGTGCCCACTTGCTCGAGCATGCGCGCCCACGCCGGACGGCGGTCGCGGTGGACGCGATATTCGCTCTTGTCGGTGGCGAGCGCGTCGAGCAGGCGCTGCGCTTCTTCGCTGGCGCCGATGATCTTTGCGCCATGTTCGTTGACGGTGCGGGTCACGATCCATGCGCCGACGGTATCGATCCGGTCGAGTGCCGACAGGTCGAGCGTCGCGATCGGACCGAGCGCTTCGAGCCGTGCAGGCAGGTCGCCGAGGCGTGCGAGCGTCAGCCGGCCGGTGAAGCGAACTTCGGCGCCATCGGCACCGTCGCTATATTCGAAATCCGCCCTGGCCACCATCGTGCGGAGGACACTGGCGTATTTGCCCCGGTACGGCAAGTGAATCCATGGTCCAGCTTGTCAGGCCTTGGCCGCGATACGGGGCCACACTATGGGTGGGGGATGGAAGACCCGCTCGCCACGCCGATCCCCGACTATGCGCATCGCGTCGCGATGTACGATATGGACCGGACGATAACGCGTTCAGGGACTTACAGCGGGTTCCTGATGCATGTTGCACGGCGGCGCCAGCAATGGCGGTTGCTGCTGCTGCCGCTCGTCGGGATCGCGGGTGCGGCTTATGCGCTGCGCCTGATCGATCGGGCGCGGTTGAAGGCGATCAACCTCCGGCTGCTCGTCGGCAAGCGGTTCCCGCGGTCGGAAATCGTACCGCTGGCCGAAAGCTACGCCGACATCGTCGTGGCACGCAGGCTGCACCCCGCGGCGCTCGAACAAATCGCGGCTGATCGTGCGGCGGGGTATCGCTTGCTCCTCGCGACCGCGTCCTTCCACCTCTATGTCGACGCGATCGCCAAGAGGCTCGGGATGGACGATGTGCTCGCAACCCGGCTCGACGAGCCCGACGGCGCCGACCACATCCACGCGCGATTGGCAGGCGACAATTGTTATGGCGATGCGAAATTCGCACGGATCGACGGCTGGATGGCCGACAATGCGATCACGCGCGACACCGCATATATCCGGGCTTACTCGGACCATGTGTCCGACCATCCGATGCTGCATTTCGCCGACGAAGCGGTCGCGACGACGCCGTCACGGGGCCTCAAGCGGCTTGCGCCGCAGATGGGCTGGCAGGTGGTCGACTGGCGGTCGAGAAAATAACCCCCTCCCGCAAGCGGAAGGGGGACGGCGCGATCAAACCGCGTCAAGTGCCTGCGCGAAGTCTGCGATCAGGTCGTCGGGATCCTCGATCCCGATCGAAACGCGCACGAGATTGTCGGTGATGCCGAGCGCTTTCTTGCGCTCGTCGGGAACGGACAGGTGCGTCATCGCGGCGGGATGGCTTGCGAGCGTTTCAGTGCCGCCGAGGCTGACCGCGAGCTTTGCGATCTTCAGCGCATCGAGGAAACGGAAACTCTCTTCTTCGCCGCCCTTGATGAACAGCGAAAAGGTCGATCCGGCGCCGGTGCAATGGCGATCGTAGATGTCCTTCTGGCGTGCGTCCTGAATGAAACCGAGATAGCCGAGCCCTTCGACCTTCGGGTGATCGCGGAGGTATGTGCAGACCTTCAACGCATTCTCGCCCGCGCGGCTCATGCGCAGTTCGAGCGTTTCGAGGCTGCGCAGCAGCATCCAGGCGGTATTCGGGTCGCAAATCGTGCCGATCGTGTTGCGCATCGGCCGGATGATGTTGAGCAGTTTCTGGTCGCCCGAGACGCCGCCTGCCACGAGGTCCGAATGGCCGCCGGCATATTTGGTGAGGCTGTAGACGACGAGTTCGGCGCCCTGGCGGATCGGCTTTTGCCACAGCGGGCCGAGGAACGTGTTGTCGATCGCGATCGGCGGCTGCTGCTCGCCGGGGAAGGCGGCGTCGCGGGCGGCGCGGACCGCTTCGACATCGACGAGTGCATTGGTCGGGTTCGCGGGGCTTTCGAGATAGACGAGCGCGACCTTGCCGCCCTTTTCATCGGCCAGCGTCTGGGCGCGCGCGAGGATCGTGTCGATTTCCGCGCGCGTCGCACCGGCGGGGAAGTCGACGAAGCTGACGCCGAAGCGCGACAGGATGCGCGCGATCAGCGTCTCGGTCGCGGCATAGAGCGGGCCCGAATGGACGATCACGTCGTTCTGGCCGACGAGCGCGAGGAGCAGGGTCGCGATCGCCGACATGCCGCTCGAAAAGACGAGGCTGTCGTCGGCGCCGTCCCAAACCGCAAGGCGGTCCTCGAGGATTTCCTGGTTCGGGCCGTTGAAGCGCGAATAGACGAGGCCGTCGGCAGGACCTTCGCGCTTGCCGGTGATATGTTCGAAGAAACGCTTGCCCGCCGCCGCGCTTTCGAAAGCGAAGGTCGAGGTGAGGAAGATCGGCGGCTTCAGCGAGCCTTCGGAGAGCATCGGGTCATAGCCGAGTCCCATCATCAGCGTCGCGGGATTGAGTTCGCGATCGCCGATTTTCTTGTTGTTCGTTCTGGGTTTGCCGCGCATGGCCATTGGGGGATGCTCCTTGAGTGTGGCGCCCCTTATAGCGCTCCAGGTTTCGTTTGAAACTATATTGCGCGGGATCATCCGAGCATTGCGATAGCCCAGATCACCCCGATCAGCAGCGGAATGCCGATGATGTCGAGCGCGAGCCCGGCCTTCAATATGCGCGGCAGCGCGATATGCCCGGTCGCCCACGCCAGCGCATTGGGTCCAGTGCCCGAGGGCAGCATGAAGCCCCAGCTAGCCGCCATCGCGACCGGCAGCGCCAGCAAAATCGGGTCCACCCCGGTCGCGGCGATCAGCGCGGCGAGCACGGGCATGATCCCGCTCGCGGTCGCGACATTGCTCGCAAATTCGGTGATCAGGATGGTGAGCGCGACGATCGTCGCGGCGAGCAGGATCGTCGGCACGCTGCCGAGCGGCGCGAGCACTGCGCCGAGCCACGCGGCGAGGCCGCTTGCGGTGATCGCCGCGGCGAGCGCGAGCCCGCCGCCGAACATCATGATGACGCCCCACGGCGCACGGTCGGCCTCCTTCCAGAGGAGTAGCGGCCGGCCGGTGCCGTCGGGCAGGATGAACAGCAGCAGGCTGCCTGCAACCGCGATCGTGCCATCGGTCAGCGCGCCGTTGGGCAGCATTGGTTCGAGCCAGGGCTGCGCGATCCATGCGACGAGCACGAGAAGGAAGATCGGGACGACACGGCGTTCGGCGGTCGACCAGATCGCCTGGTTGCCGAGCGCCGCCGCCGCCGCGGTGCCGTCGAAGGGATGATCGGCAAGCCGCTGGATGCGCGCGAGAATCCACATCGCGATCGGCGTCGACAAGAGGACGATGGGGACGCCGTAGATCGCCCAGTCGAGGAAGGCGATGCGCAGCCCCAGTGCCTTTTCGATCAGCCCCGCCGCAATGGCGTTGGTCGGGCTGCCGACGAGCGTGCCGAGCCCGCCGATCGACGCGGCAAAGGCGATGCCCATCATCACCGCACCGGCAAAGCCCTCGGTCTCGCCCTCGCGCACCCCGCCGGCGCGGACAACGGCGAGCGCGATGGGGATCATGATCAGCGCGGTCGAGGTGTTCGAGATGAACATGCTGAGCAGCGCGGTTGCCGCCATGAAGGCGAAGAGTAGGCCCGATGCAGTCGGCGAGGCGCGCTTGAGCAACGCGAGCGCCAGTCGCCGGTGCAGCCCGACGCGCTCGATCGCGAGCGCGAGGAAGGCGCCGCCGAGGATCAGGAAGAGGATCGGCGAATAATATTCCTTCGCGATCGCATTCGCGTCCATGACGCCAAAGGCGGGCACGGTCAGGAAGGGAATGAGCGCGGTGACGGTCAGCGGCAAGGCTTCGGTCATCCACCAGATCGCCATCAGCACGGTCAGCGCGGCGACGCGCCATGCCGTCAGCTCCATGCCCGCCGGTGCGGGAGCCAGAAGCATGATGCTGAAAACGACGAGCCCGCCGATCAATCCCAACCAGCGCGTGCGCGTCATCTTGCCTCTTATCCTCCCGCCAGTCCGATCACCGACAATTGGCGGCCATAGGAATTTTCTCCTTTGTGGCACGCGCGGCGATAGCTGAAATAGTCGTCGGTTTCGGCATAGGTGTCCTGCCCGCCGATGGCAATTCGTGTCACGCCCGCCGCGGCGAGCCGCGCTGCGACATAGGCGGCGATGTCGAACATCGCGTGGCCCGGCTTGCCGGCGGCGAAGAAGCGCTCATTCGCGGGATCGTCCACGACGAAGCGCTGTACGAAATTTTCGTCAACCTCATAGGAGGCGCGCGCGATGCACGGACCGATCGCGACCGCGATATCGGCGCGGCTGGCGCCGAGGCTTTCCATGGCGTCCAGCGTCGCGTCGGTGACCCCGGCAATTGCGCCCTTCCAGCCGGCGTGCGCGGCGCCGATGACGCCGGCATCGCGGTCGGCGAAGAGCACGGGGACGCAGTCGGCGGTCAATATGCCGAGCAATATGCCGGGCGTCCGCGTCGCGAGCGCGTCGGCCTCCGGCCGCGCCGCAAGGTCGGTATTGCCGTCGACGATGACACAGCGATTACCATGGACCTGATACAGCCCGGTCAGTGTCGCACCCGGAAGGACGGCATCGGCCACGCGCCGCCGGTTCTCGGCAATCAGTGCCGGTTCATCGTTCGAGCCGAGGCCGCAGTTGAGCGAGGCAAGCTCGCCCGTCGACACACCGCCGCGGCGACCGAAGAAGCCGTGCGGGATGCCGCCCAGCGGTGCCGCGCTGGTGAACGGCGCGCTCATAGGTCGAGCCGGAAGATGCGATCTTCGTCGATATGGTTGCCGACGCGGAAGGCGTTGCGGCCGACGTCGACAAAGCCATAGCGGCGGTAAAAGGCCTGCGCGCGCGGATTTTCGGTGAAGACCGAAAGGTAGAGGATCGAGGCGCGTTCGCGGGCCCATGCGATCCCCCAATCGGTCAATGCGGCGGCGACCCCGGTGCCTTTCGCGGCTTCGCCAACATAGAGCTGGTGGAGCTCGGTGGCATCTTTGGCGGGCTGGCCTTCGGGCAGGTCGAAATCGATCGGTCCCATCTTGATGAAACCGGTGATCGCACCGGCTTCGCCGCGGGCAAGGGCGATTGCCCATTCGGGATCGGCAATCTGTGCCAGAAGGCGTTCGGGCGGATTCCATCCCGCAAGGAACGCCGCAAGGTCGGCAGGATCATAGATATGACCGAAGGTGTGCGTAAAAGCGCTGCTTGCGAACAGGGTCAGTTCGCCGACATCTTCGTCGCGTGCGAGGGTGATATTCGTCATGCCGTTGCCTTCGCCCCGAAACCTTCGGGTCGCGGCCAGCCTGGGGCAGAGGCAGCCATGACCTTGAACAATTCGCCCATCGCTTGCGCGTCGACAAGCCGGTCGCGCTGGCCAGCGAGTTCACCAGCACGTCCGGGCGCGGCGCCCGCGAGCGCCCGCAGCCGCGCGTCGATACCGAGTGCGCGGAGCCACGCGCCTTGCCCGACCGGACCGGCGGTCGGGATCCCGGCGCTTCGGGCCGCATCGGCCAGCGCGGTGAAATCGACATGGGTCGTGAGATCGACCTCGCCCGGATCGGCGAAGGGGTCGGCGAACCGGTGCGCCTTGACCGCCTGAAGCGTGTCGCCGGCGGCGGGGCCGCTATAGCCATAGTCGATCACCAGCATCGCGCCGCCGCGTCGGGCGAGGCGAAAGGCGCAGCGCTGCATGATTGCCGCCGAGACCGGCGCCGTTTCGACGATGCTCCCTTCGATCCCTGTCCGCAGTATCGCGGGCACATGGTCGTCGGCCGGGATATCTCCGGGTACGACGGCAAACTTTCTATCGACGCCTTCGACCATGCGCTCGCGCCATCCCGCCGCGGTGCGGACATATTGGTGGACGGGCAGGGCGTCGAAAAATTCGTTCGCGACAATGATCAGCGGCGCGTCGTCGGGGAGCGCGTCAACTTCGTCATGATGCTCGGCAGCCGGCAGGCGGGAAAGCTGCGCCGCTCGCAGCGCCGGGCTTGTCTCGACCAGATGGATTCCCACCGGCGCACAGCCGAAGCGCAGCATGACGCGGAGCGCGTCGGCGGCGAGCGTCCCGCGGCCGGGGCCGAGCTCGACATAGCGAAACGCCGGGGTGCCCGCGCGTTGCCACAGGTCGGCGATCCAGATGCCGACCATCTCGCCGAACATCTGGCTGATTTCGGGCGCGGTCGTGAAATCACCCGCAGCGCCGAGGGGATCGCGCGTCGCATAATAGTGGCTGTTCGCCGCCGCCATATAGTCGGCGACGGTCATCGCGCGCGATGCCGCGATCTTGCTGATCAATTCGTCGGGCGTCGGCGGACCGTCACGCAATGCTGTCGGTTCCGGCGACCGGCTCGACCCGCTGACGGCGGCCCTTTGCGGTCGCGACGAGCCAGATGCCAGCCAATATCATGGGCACCGAAAGCCACTGGCCCATCGTCAATGCCGTGCTGTCGACGATCCATTGGCGCTGCACGTCGGGCTGTCGCACGAATTCAATCAGGAATCGGCTGATGCCATAGTCGATAGCAGCCACCCCGAACAACAGGCCCGGCTTGTAACGAGCATCGGTGCGCCAGAAGAGCCAGCTCAAGATGAGCATCATCACTAGCCCCTCCATCCCCGCTTCGTAAAGCTGGCTGGGGTGGCGGGGGTCCGGGCCGGCGTTTGGAAAGATGATCGCCCAGGGAACAGTCGTCGCGCGGCCCCACAGTTCGCCGTTGACGAAATTGGCAAGGCGGCCAAAGAATAACCCGAACGGAATGACGCAGGCGACATAGTCGCAAAAGCGCAGAAAATTCAGCTTTTCCTTGCGCGTGACGTACCAGATGGCGATCAGCACACCGATGGCGCCGCCATGCAGCGACATGCCGCCGTCCCACAGTCGAAACACGGCGAGCGGTTCCTTCACATAGGATTCGAGATTGTAGAAGAGGACATAGCCGAGGCGTCCGCCGAGGATGATCCCGAGCATCGCCCAGAAGATCATGTCGTCGGCGTGGCGCCGCGCCATCGGGGCGCCGGGCTGCGCGATCAGTTTCAGGAGATACCAGTAACCGACGAAGATCCCGGCAAGATAGGCAAGCGCGTACCAGCGGATCGGTAGGCCGAAGACGCTGAACGCGATCTCCGAGTTTTCTCCCATGAGATCGTGAAAGTTCACATATTGCGTTGCTTCGGCTAAGGTTGCAAAAAGAAACATATAGTCGCGCGGTCCTTCCCCAGGAGAGGCCTCCCCATAAGGGGTTAGGCGAGCGAGACCAAGAGGAGAGATGAAAGATGCCATCAGCGCTCGATTTGCGCCTGGAAGCTGCCTGTAATCTGATCACCGGTCCGGGCGGACCGATCCAGGTCGGGTCCGTCGACCGCTTTGGCCACCAGCTTCCCTTCATCTCCAACGCACCGACCAACCTCGCGGACTATGTGGCGTTTTTTGCCGCGATGCATGGCGATGCGACCTTCCTCGTCGAAGGCGACGAAAGGCTGTCGTTCAAGCAGGTCTATATGGCGGCGCGGCAAGTTGCGGCGGGACTGGTCGAAGGGCATGGCGTCCAGCGCGGCGACCGCGTCGGGCTTGCCATGCGCAACGCCAATGCGTGGTGTGTTTCCTATATCGGCATTTTGATGGCGGGCGGTTGCGCGACCTTGCTCAACGGCTGGTGGCAGGGCGGCGAGCTTGCGGCCGGTATCTTCGACAGCGAAGCGAAGCTGGTCATCGCCGACGTCCAGCGCGCGGCGCGGCTCGAAGGGATCGAGCATGGCGCGAAGGTGATCACGCTCGATCTGACCCAGCCGATCGATCTCGCGATCGCCCCGATCACCGGCGCGGGCGGCAGCGCCGCGACGGTGCTTCCGACGCTGACCGGGCAGGACCTCGCGACGATCCTCTTCACCTCGGGCTCGACGGGTCAGTCGAAGGGCGCCTATTCGCGCCACGAGGCGGTGGTGCAGGCGATCTTTAACTATGTCACGCAGACCGCAAGCATCGTCCACCTGCTGACCGAAGACGGGCAGATGTCGGACATCCAGCCCGCGACCTTGATCTGCACGCCCCTGTTCCACGTCACCGCCGAAATCCCGGTGTTCCTGCAAAGCTTCGCACTCGGCCGCAAGCTGGTGCTGATGCCCAAATGGAACGCCGATGAGGCGATGCGTCTGATCCAGGACGAAAAGTGCAACTATTTCGTCGGCGTCCCGCTGATGAGCTACGAGATCCTCGTCAGCCCGAACCGCAAGAATTACGATCTGTCGACGTGCAAGAGCTACGCCGGCGGCGGCGCGCCGCGCCCGCCTGAACATGTCCGGCGGCTGGCGTCGGAGATGGGCGAGGCCAAGCCGTTGCTCGGATACGGCCTTACCGAGACCAACGCGGTCGGCTGCGGCATCATCAACGAGAATTATGTCGCCAAGCCGATGTCGACCGGCCCCGCGTCGAAGCCGCTCGTCGATCTCGCGATCCTCGACGACAATGGCGAGCCGGTCGCACAGGGCGGCGTCGGCGAAGTCTGCATCCGTTCGGTGTGCAATTTCGAGGGCTATTGGAACAATGAAGCGGCGACCAAAGCCGCCTTCTTCGACAATGGCTATTTCCGTTCGGGCGACCTCGGCTATCTCGACGAGGACGGCTATCTGTTCATCGTCGACCGCAAGAAGGATATCATCATCCGCGGCGGCGAAAATATCAGCTGCCAGGAAGTCGAGGCCGCGATCTACGAGCATGCCGAGGTCAACGAATGCGCGGTGTTCGGCCTGCCCGATGAGCGGCTGGGCGAATGCGTCGGCGCGGTCGTGTGGATGAAGCCGGGTAGCAACGTGACCGCGGACGATCTGGTTTCCTTCCTCGGCGCGCGGCTCGCGCCATACAAGGTGCCGTGCCAGATCTGGATGTCGAACGACGCGTTGCCCAAGCTCGGCAGCGAAAAGATCGACAAGGTCAGCTTGCGGAGCCACTATCGCGAGGAATATGCAGCGAAGGCCGTCGCGTAACCGGAAGCAGCAAAGGAGCGAACCGGGACCATGGCCGAGGCTGAAACTCCCGTCGCTCCCGAAAAGCCGGAGCCGGTGCGCGTCTATCGCCACCGGCTGCCCGTGCGTATCTGGCATTGGCTGAATGCCGTCACCCTGCTTATCCTGCTGATGAGCGGGCTGATGATCTTCAACGCGCACCCGCGCCTCTATTGGGGGCAATATGGCGCGAACCCCGACTATGCCTGGCTCGCGGTCGGTTCGACCCCGAAGACCGGATTTCTGCGTATCGGCGAAACGCGGATCGAGACGACCGGCGTGCTCGGCCGCTGGACCGATGGCCAAGGCGCGGAACAAACCTGGGCCTTTCCCGGCTGGGCGACGATCCCGACGACCTACAGCCTTGCCGACGGGCGCCGCTGGCATTTCCTCTTTGCGTGGGTGCTCGCGATCAGCCTGACGCTTTATATGCTGTGGAGCCTGCTCGGCGGGCATCTGAAAAAGGACTTGCACGTCCGCCGCGCCGAATGGGCGCCGCGGCATATCTGGCAGGATGTGAAGGATCATGCGCGGCTGCGTTTTCCGCGCGGTGAAGCGGCGGCGCGTTATCACATTCTCCAGAAGCTGAGCTATATCGGCGTCATCTTCGTGCTGCTGCCGCTGATGATTGCGACCGGCCTCACCATGTCGCCCGGGATGAACGCGTCCGCGCCGTGGCTGCTCGACCTGTTCGGCGGGCGCCAGTCGGCGCGGTCGATTCATTTTCTTGCCGCATGGACGCTCGTCGCCTTCTTTGTCGTCCACATCGCGATGGTGCTGCTTGCGGGCCCGGTGAACGAGGTTCGGTCGATGGTCACCGGCTGGTTTCGCTTGCCGCGGGAAAGGGGCGCGGACGCATGAGCGAGATCCTCCTCCCGCGCCGCCGGTTGATCGCCCGCGCCGGGGGGCTCGTGGCCGCGGCAGGGGCGCTGCCTTTGTTGTCGGGTTGCGACGCGATCAACGAGGCGCCGGTGGTGCGCAAGATCCTGTCGATGGGTGAGGAAATGAACCGCGCGAGCCAGCGCGCGCTGATGGATCGCGACGCGCTCGCCCGCGAATTTACCCGCGCCGACCTGTCGCCGACCTTCCGCTCGAACGGCACGAAACTGCCGCCCGGCGACGCCTATGCCGCGCATGCGGCAAGTGGTTTTGCCGACTGGCGCGTCGCGGTAACGGGGCTCGTCGCGCGGCCGTTGTCGCTGTCGATGGCCGATATCCGCGCGATGCCGCAACGCACCCAGATCACCCGCCACGATTGCGTCGAGGGGTGGAGCGCGATCGGCCAGTGGACGGGACCGCAACTCAGCCGCATCCTCGCCGCGGCGGGAGTAAGGGATAGCGCACGCTACATCGTCTTTCGCTGCGCCGACCGGATCGGCGATGCGCTCTATTATGAAAGCTGCGACATGGTCGACGCGCTGCATCCGCAGACGATCATGGCTTGGGCGCTGGGCGACACGCTGTTGCCGATCGCCAACGGTGCGCCGCTGCGGCTGCGGATCGAACGCCAGCTCGGCTACAAGCACGCGAAATATGTTCAGGGGATCGAAGCGGTCGCAAGCCTCGACCGGATCGGCGCGGGCAAGGGCGGTTATTGGGAGGACCGTATCGATTATGAATGGTATGCGGGAATTTGACCGGAACCTTTTTGCGGCGCATAAGTTCGGTCCATAAAATATGTCTATCCTGCGTCCGTTTCTCTCCCGGATTGTTCGTCAGGGGCGGCTGATCGTCGTCGCGCCCGATGGTGCGCGCGAGGAATATGGCCAGCCGGCACCGGGATTTCCCGAGGTCACCATCCGCTTCACCAGTCGCAAGGGCATGCGCCGGATCATCCTCGACCCGCGGCTCGGCGCCGCCGAAGCGTTCATGGATGGCGAGATGGAGCTGGTTCAGGGCGACATCATGGACCTGATCGGCCTGATCCGCATGAACACGCCATGGGATCGCGGCGCGACGCTCAAGGACAAGAGCTGGTTCGGTCAGCAGGCCGACCGGGTGAAGACGCGGATCGGCTCGATCAACCGGCAGCGCCAGTCACGCGCGAACGTCAAACATCATTACGACATCGGCAACGACCTCTACCGCCTCTTCCTCGACGACGACATGCAATATAGCTGCGCCTACTGGTCGCGGCCGGGCATGACGCTGGACGAAGCACAGGCCGCAAAGAAGGCGCATATCGCGGCGAAGCTGGCGCTCGCGCCGGGGCAGCGCATCCTCGATATCGGCTGCGGCTGGGGCGGGATGGCGATCACGCTCGCGAAACTCGAAAAGGTCGAAGTGCTTGGCATCACCCTGTCCGAAGAGCAGCTGGCGCTTGCCCGCGAGCGCGCCGGGGCAGCGGGGGTCGCCGACCGGGTGACGTTCGAACTGATCGACTATCGCGACCTCGCGGCGCGCGAGGCCGGCCGGTTCGACCGCATCGTGTCGGTCGGCATGTTCGAGCATGTCGGCGCGGCCAATTTCGAGACCTTCTTCCGGGCCGCGGCAAATCTGATGACCGCCGACGGGGTGATGCTGCTCCATACGATCGGGCGCTTCGGCAAGCCGGGATCGACCGATGCCTTCACGCGCAAATATATCTTCCCCGGCGGTTATATCCCGGCGCTGAGCGAAACGCTGGCGGCGAGCGAGAAGAGCCGGCTGATCGCGACCGATATCGAGACGCTGCGCCTGCACTATGCGCTGACTTTGCGTGAATGGTATGCGCGTACGCTGGCACATGAGGCCGAGATCGTGGCGATGCTGGGCGAGCGCTTCTTTCGGATGTGGACCTTCTACCTCGCGGGTGCGACATCGGCGTTCGAAAGCGGCGGCATGGGCAACTACCAGATCCAGTTCGCGCGCAGCCGCCACGCACTGCCGCTGACACGCGATTATCTGGCGGAGGCCGAGGGGCGTTACGTAGGGTAGCGCTCGTTCATGACGTCCCAACTCAACACAACGAGCTTTTCGAGCACGTCCAGATCAACGTCCGCCAGCTTGTTGACGTAGAGGCACGATTTGCCGTTCTTGTACTTGCCGAGCCTGGCGAGCAGCGCGTCGGCCTCGGGTTGGCGGTCGAGGTAATGGCCCATCAGATACAGGGTCATCGCCGCCTTGCGGGGAGAGAAGCCTGCGCGGCACATCGTGCCCGAATGGCCGCTGTCATAGACATAGTCATAGCTGCCATAGCCGATGATCGACGGACCCCATATCTTGGGATCGTGTCCGGTGACGCGGCGATGCATCGCGTCGATCACGCTCGCTTCTTCGCGGCGGCGCGCGTCGGGGACCGCGGCGATAAAGTCTGCGACGCCAATCCCGGTAGCCTTGGTGCTGATTCCGGATTTACCCATGACCGTCTCCCGGCGCGGATGATAACCGACCCGCGAACGCGCGCCAAGCCGGTTGCACCTTCGTCGGCGGACTGCTAGCCGCGCCCGCGTCTTTCCCTCGCCAAAGGTGCCACCATGTCCGAGTCCTTCAAGCGCGTCGTCCTCGCCTATTCGGGCGGCCTCGATACCAGCGTGATCCTGAAGTGGCTGCAGGTCACCTATGGCTGCGAAGTCGTGACCTTCACTGCCGATCTGGGTCAGGGCGAGGAACTCGAGCCTGCGCGCGCCAAGGCCGAGCTGATGGGGATCAAGCCCGAACATATCTATATCGACGATCTGCGCGAGGAATTCGTCCGCGATTTTGTGTTCCCGATGATGCGCGCCAATGCGCGGTACGAGGGCGACTATCTGCTCGGCACTTCGATTGCGCGCCCCTTGATCTCGAAACGGCTCGTCGAGATCGCGAAGGAAGTCGGCGCCGATGCAGTCGCGCACGGTGCGACGGGCAAGGGCAACGACCAGGTCCGCTTCGAGCTTAGCGCCTATGCGCTCAACCCCGACATCAAGGTCATCGCGCCCTGGCGCGAATGGGATCTGACCAGCCGCACCGCGCTGATCGATTTCGCCGAGAAGAACCAGATTCCGGTGCCGAAGGACAAGCGCGGCGAAAGCCCCTTCAGCACCGACGCGAACCTCCTTCACACCTCGTCCGAAGGCAAGGTGCTCGAAAATCCGTGGGATGAAACGCCCGACTATGTCTATTCGCGCACGGTCAATCCCGAGGATGCGCCCGACGCTCCCGAATATATCACGGTCGATTTCGAACGCGGTGACGGCGTCGCGCTGAACGGTCAGGCGATGTCGCCCGCAACCTTGCTGGCGGCGCTCAACGATCTTGGCCGCAAGCATGGCATCGGCCGCCTCGACCTCGTCGAGAACCGCTTCGTCGGCATGAAGTCGCGCGGCATGTACGAGACGCCGGGCGGCGAAATCTATGCGCGTGCGCACCGCGGCATCGAAAGCATCACGCTCGACCGCGGCGCGGCGCACCTCAAGGACGAGCTGATGCCGAAATATGCCGAGCTCATCTACAACGGCTTCTGGTTCGCACCCGAGCGCGAAATGCTGCAGGCAGCGATCGACCACAGCCAGGAAAAGGTCAGCGGCACCGTGCGGCTCAAGCTTTACAAGGGCAATGCGAGCGTCGTCGGCCGCAAGTCGCCGAACAGCCTCTACAGCGAACGCCACGTGACGTTCGAGGACGATGCCGGCGCTTACGACCAGAAGGACGCAGCGGGCTTCATCAAGCTCAATGCGCTGCGCCTCAAGCTGCTGGCCAAACGCGACCGCTGACCGACTCGGAGATAGGCGGGCGGTTCCGCCCGCCTTTTTCGTTGCCGAAGCGCTTATTCGGCGATTCGATTCGCCGCGCGTCGTTGTATCGCCGTGCCGAACGGTTGCAAATCCACGCCCTGCCGCGAGCGCCAATGCCGCCCGAGTCACGACTCTGTCGCGGGAACAGGTTATCTATGCCGCGGATTTCGATAAGATAATCGGAACCATCGGGAGAGACTGCACTCAGTCAGCAGGTGGTTTTATGCAAAGTTCAGCGCCGATCGATCCGGCCGTTTACGAATGGCGGCCCTGCTCGATCATGTTTCCGCGCGTCGCGTTGAAGGTGACGCGCTTCGGTACCTCTACCAGCCTGATCCTTCCGGGCCGCTACATGGTCCGCCGGTCGCGGAGTCTCGGGCGCTGGGTGTATCGCAGTTTTTCCGACTGAGGCTTCGGTCGCCACACACACATATATATTGAGTTCGAAATCGGGATGGCGCCGACGATCAAGAGGGGCCACACTGACTGCCTTTCCGGCGCGGTTGCCGGGTGAGGGCCGGGCTCATGCGCTTTTTCGATTTTTCTTCATGGCAGAGCATCGGGACGACCCTGCTCGGACTGGCGCTCGTCACCCTGATCGGGGTGGGTATCCGCCTGATCGTGATGACGACGATCCAGCAGCGCCGCGAACGGATGAATCGCCAGATCAACGAACGGCTCCGCACGCTGATCGCCGCGTACAAGACGCTTGGCGGATCTTTCACCGGCGACCTGATGGTCGATCCGCGCCACTTGCGTGAACTACGCCGTCCGTCGGCCGCCGAAGGCGATGCCGAACCGGCGATCGACCTGTCGCGCGAGGATCGCGGCAGCGATGGAAGCGAGTCGGACCGGCCGCGGCGAATTCGCGATGCGGTCGAGGCGGCCCTTTCAGACATCATCCTGCTGGGGACCGAGGAACAGGTGCGCCTTGCGAGCCGGGCGGCGCAAGAGCTTGTCGAAGGACGCCCAGTGCATACCCATGCGCTGGTCACCGAACTGCGCAATTTCATCCGCGAGGCGCTCGACCTCGATCCCGTCCCCGCCGATGTGAGCATCCCGCTGCAGGGCCCGACGCGTCCATCGAGCAGCAGCGGGAAAGGCGGTGGCT
>NZ_DASWTD010000049.1:0-3485 GCF_036402335.1 Sphingopyxis sp.
AGGCGACCCTCGTCGAGCCGCAGCCGGTCGAGCATTGCGCCCGACAGGCCGCTCTTTTGCCCGGCGGCCATGTCCTCGGCATTGGCGACGAGGATGTCGGCGGCGCGCGCGCGGATCGCCGCCGCCGCTGCGACCAGCGCCGCTGCCTTGTCCGCGGTCGGGGTGAGCGCCAGCGCCTTGGCCGCGGCGCGCGCGCGCGCGCCCATGTCGGCGACCAAGGCGGCGGCATCGCCGGGCATCGGCGGGACGGACAGGACTTCGGCGTTCATGGTGCGGCCACTATCATGTTTCGCGTCACTCTCGAAAGCCCCGTTGCGCGGTGCCGCGCGCGGCTTTAGGCAGGGCGCCATGACAGGGGATATCGAGGCTATCGGCGGTGCGGTCACGGCGGGTCTTGCCGCGCATGCGGTCGAATCGCGGCACGGCGGTCCGGCGCACGGCGATGCGCCGCTACGCTGCCTCAACTGCGGCACCAGCCTTGCGGGGTCGCACTGCCATCATTGCGGCCAGCGCGCCGACGTGCACCGCAGCTTCGGCGCGATCGGTCACGACCTTGTCCACGCGATCTTCCATTTCGAGGGCAAGATCTGGAACACGCTGCCGCTGCTGACGTGGCGGCCGGGCGACCTGACGCGCCGCTATATCCACGGCGAGCGGGCGCGCTTCATCTCGCCGCTCGCGCTGTTCCTGTTCGCGGTCTTCCTGACCTACGCGGTGCTCGCGATGGTCGGCAGCGGTGGCGGCTTGGGCGAGGGGCTGAACAAGGCGGCAGCCGAACAGACGCGCACGACGGCGATCAAGGACAGCATGCAGGCCGAGGTGGACCGGATCGACGGCGAACTGGCGAAGGACGGCCTGTCCGCGACCGACCGGCGCGAACTCGAGACCGAGCGCGATGTGCTCCAGAAGAGCGCCGACTATCTCGGGGTCGCGCGCAGTCGCAGCAAGAGCGAGCGCGCCGCCGATCGCGCCGCGGGGCCGCCGGTGCTCGACGATCCGGTCAAACAGGTGACGACGAGCGCCGATTTCATCTCGCGCAACAAGATCGATACCGGCGTCCCCTTCATCGACCATGGGCTGCAGAAGGCGTTCGCGAACCCGCAGCTCGTTCTCTATAAGTTGCAGGCGAACGCCTATAAATTCGCCTGGGCGCTGATCCCGCTGTCGCTGCCTTTCATGTGGCTGCTCTTTCCGTTCAGCCGGCGCTTCCACACATACGATCATTTCGTCTTCGTCACCTATTCGATCTCGTTCATGCTGCTGTTGTTCATCGTGGTGCGGCTGCTCAACCTGACGATTTTCGGCGATCTCGCGACCTTCTTCGCGATGCTCTACGTCCCGTTCCACATGTACCGCCAGCTGCGCGGCGCCTATCGCTCATCGCGGTTCGGATCGCTGGTGCGCGCGACGCTGCTGCTCTTCTTCAGCCTGTTTGCGGTGATCTGGTTCATGCTGCTGCTGCTCGCGGTCGGGATCAGCGGCTAGCGCGAAGCTGTAACAAAGACGGGCCACAGACCCGGCGACGCGGGAGGATATGCGATGCATCAGCTGTGGAACGAAATCGATCGTCGTTTGCTCATCAAGCTCGGCACGGCGGGGCTTGCGGCGCTGTCGCTGCCCGGGGCGGCGGCCGCCGCGATGGCGCAGGGCTTTACCCATGGCGTCGCGAGCGGCGAGCCCGGCGCCAATTCGGTGCTGCTGTGGACGCGCTATGCCGCCGCGAGCGACAGCATGCTGACCGTCGAGCTGTCCGGGACCCCCGATTTCGCGAAGATCGTGGGCGGCGGCAGCGTCACCGCAAAGGGCGAACGCGATCACACCGCCAGGCTTGTCGTCGATGGCCTCGAACCCGGCCGCTGGTATTTCTACCGCTTCGTCGCCCCCGACGGCACGAAATCGGTCACCGGCCGCACGCGCACGCTGCCCGCCGGGCCGACGAGCGCCTTCACCATCGCGCTCTTCTCCTGTTCGAACCTGCCGTTCGGCTGGTTCAACGCCTATGCCCATGCCGCCGCCCGCAACGATATCGACCTCGTCGCCCACGTCGGCGACTATCTCTACGAATATCCGGTCGGCGATTATCCCTCGATCAAGCAGGCGGTGCCAGGCCGCGATATCCAGCCCGCGCACGAGATCGTGGCGCTCGCTGATTACCGCCTCCGCTATGCCGCCTATCGCAGCGATCCCGACCTTCAGCGGCTGCACCAGTTGTTCCCGATGATCGCGCAGTGGGACGATCACGAGTTCACCAACGACACATGGAAGGGCGGCGCGGAGAATCACAACGAAGGTGAGGGCGCATGGCCCGACCGCGCCGCGGCGGCCGAGCGCGCCTATCGCGAATGGATGCCGGTCGCCGATACCCGTTGGCGCGACTATCAGGTCGGCGACCTCGCGACGATCTTCCTTCCGGAAACGCGTGTCACCGGCCGCGACAAGCAATTCGAGGTCGACGAGATCGTTGCGGGCGGCGGCGATGCGGCAACGAAGCTCAAGCAATTCGCCGAGGGCGCGTACCGCGATCCGGCGCGCCAGATGATGGGCGCGGACCAGGAAAAATGGCTGTTCGACGGCTTCGCCAGGTCGACGAAGGCGGGAACGCGCTGGCAGGTCTGCGCGCAACAGGTCGTGATGGGCAGCCTCTTCACCCCGCCCGAGACGAAGGACTGGTTCGGTGCGAACCAGCCCGACTATGTCCGCCGCCGCGTCGAAACATCGCTGCTCGCGGCCAAGGCGGGACTGCCGTTCAATTTCGATGCGTGGGACGGCTATCCCGCCGCGCGCTCGCGCCTGCTCGCCGCGGCGCAGCGCGCCGACGCCGACCTTGTCACCCTGTCGGGCGACAGCCACAATGCCTGGGCGTTCGACCTGGCGCAGGACGGGCGCCCAGCGGGCGTCGAGTTCGCGGGCCATGCGGTCACCTCGCCCGGCTACGAATCGGCGGTGAAGCGCGATCCGGCCGATGTCGCGCGCGCGATGGTCGCCGCCAATCCCGAGCTGAAATGGTGCGACACGTCGCGCCGCGGCTATATGGCGATGACGATCACCCCGGAACGGGTCAGCAACGACTGGCTGTTCGTCGACACGATCAAGGAACGCCGCGCCGCCGCGTCCATCGGGCACAGCACGCAGGTGCTGCGCAACCGCCGGGTGATGAGCGCGGCGTAGGCGGAGGGGGCGGCGGACGTCGATCCGCCGCCGCCCCTTTCACTCACCCTCGTCGCCCCCCGGACGTCGTTCCGTCGCGCCCCTCAGGCAGCGACGAAGCTGTTGATCGACCGATCCTTGCGCACCTTCGCGCCGTCGAACACGGTGCCGTTCATCGCGATCCACACGCCCGGCGCGGCGACCTGCGCGGTGGCCACGGCCAGCCCCAGGTTGAACGTCGCGTCGCTCTCCGCGAAGCGCGCGGGCGCCAGCGCGCCCACCAGCACCACCGTCTTGCCGGTGGCCGCCACCCCCGCCAGCGCGCGGGCGGTATCGGT
>NZ_DASWTD010000050.1:0-5457 GCF_036402335.1 Sphingopyxis sp.
GCATATCCGGCGAGGCCCAGCATGATCGCGGCTCCCGCCAGCGGCCGCGTCGCCGCGGGCAGCTTGCCGAGCCACAATATGCCGCCGATGGTCAGCGCCGCCGCCAGCAGGATCCAGACCCAGCTCATGATGCATCCTCGCTATCGCTCTCGGCGCGGCGAAAACGGCCAAAAGCCAGCCAACCGCCGATAACGAGGAACAGCAGCGGGCCCAACCACAGCAACGCCGTCGCCGTATCGAACGGCGGGTCATAACTCACCCAATTGCCATAGCGCGCGACGAGCCATGCCTTGATCGCCGCGGGGCTTTCGCCCGCCGCGATCTTGCTGCGCACCTCGTGCCGCATATCGCCCGCCAGCGGCGCATCGCTGTCGGCGATCGACTGCCCCTGACAGACGAGGCAGCGCAGTTCTTCCATCAGCGCCTTGGCACGGGCCTCCTGCGCCGGATCCTTGAGCTGCTGATAGGCATAGGGGGCGGGCGGCAGGCGGTCTTGCGCCGCCAGCGGCAGCGCAAAGGCACCGAGCAGGCAGAGGAGGGGGAGAAGGAGGAGCCGGAGGCTCATTTCATCGCCTCGAGCCTGGCGACGATCCCGGGCACCTGATCGGCGAGGATCACTCCCTGGATCTGCTCGCGGATGATGCCCTTGCCATCGATCAGGAAGGTTTCGGGCACGCCTGACGATCCGAGCGCGATCTGGACGCTGCTCTGCATGTCCGACCCGATCCGGTCGAACGGATTGCCATATTCCTTGAGGAACATCGCGACATCCTCGGGCCGGTCGCGGATCGCAATGCCGTCGATCGGGACCCCGGCCGCCTTCAATGCCTCAAGCTGCGGCGCCTCGGCACGGCACGGGATGCACCAGCTCGCGAACACGTTGACCAGCCGCGGCCGGCCGTCGGCAAGCTGGCTGCTCTTCAGTCCCGGGACCCCGGCGGTTGCCGGCGGCAAGTCGAACAGCGGCATCGGCTTGTCGATCCACTGCGACTGGATCAGCGTCTCCGCCGGTGTCACCAGCCGATAGACGAAGGCGCCGAACAGCAATCCCATGATCGCCAGCGGCACGAACAGGACCCAACGGTTCTTCATGGTGCGAAACGTTCCTCAGACTTGCGGGCGCGACGCGCGCGCCAGATGGCCAGCAATTGCGCACGCCCGAGCATCGACAATGTCGCGCCGATCGCGATCAGGGCCCCGCCGAGCCAGATCCACCACACGAGCGGCTTCCACCACAGGCGGATCTGGTAACGGTCGGCGCTGCCGTCATCGCTCGTCACCGGCTGGCCGAGCACCGCGTAGAGCTGCCCGCCCGGTCGCGTCAGCAGCGCGGCCTCGTTGGTTTCGGTCGGTGCCGTTCCCATCAGCCCCGGAAAAGTCCGCGCCTCGGGTTTCATCGTAAAACTGCTGCCCGACGATGTCGTTGCGATCAGCGTGCCCTCGATCGCCGTATAATTCGGCCCGGCCACCGGTTTGACCCCGGCGAACTTCACCGCAAAATCACCGATCTTGATCACCTCGCCGGGGGCCGCGGCGACCAGTCGCTCCTTGATGAACGCACTTTCGGCGCCCATGCCCGCGAGGCACACCGCAACGCCGAAATGTGCGACGACCATGCCCCAGGTCGGCAGTGGCGTGCGGCGAAGGTTGCGTCCCCACAAAGGCGCGAGGCTCGCGACAGCGACGATTCCGGCCACGGTCATGCCGAGCAGCGGCAAGATGCCGACCTTGCCACCGAACAGGATCAGCGCGAACAGCACGGCAGCCCCGGCAAAGATCGCCAGCGGCAGCCGCGACCAGAGCTTTTTCCCGTCATCCTTGCGCCAGCCGAGCAACGGCCCCGCCACCATCACGAGGCAGAGGATCAGCGCCAGCGGCCCCGCAACCTTGTTGTAATAGGGCGGGCCGACCGAAATCTTCTCGCCCATCGCCTCGGCGACGATCGGATAGAGCGTGCCGAGCAGGACCAGCGCGAGGATCGTCGTGAGCAGCAGATTGTTGATCACCAGCGACCCTTCGCGGCTCAGCAGAGCGAATTTCTTGCCCTCGGCGACGCTCCCGGCGCGCAGCGCGAACAGGGTCAGCGCACCGCCGATATAGATCGCCATCAGCGCGAGCAGAAAGGTACCGCGCTCGGGATCGACCGCAAAACTGTGGACGCTGGTGAGAAGTCCCGACCGGACGATGAAGGTGCCGACCATCGACATCGAAAAGCCGATCACCGCCAGCATCACCGTCCAGGCGCGCAAGGCGTTCCGTGTCGCGGTGACCGCGACCGAATGGAGCAAGGCCGCGCCCGCGAGCCAAGGCACGAGCGAGACATTCTCGACCGGATCCCAGAACCACCAGCCGCCCCAGCCCAGCTCATAATAGGCCCAGTAACTGCCCGCGGTGATACCGAGCGTCAGGAAAATCCAGCTTCCGAGAACCCACGGCCGCATCGCACGGGCAAAGGCGGGGCCGATCTCGCGCGTGACCAGCGCACCCACCGCGAAGCTGAACGCCACCGACAGCCCGACATAGCCGACGTAAAGCGTCGGCGGATGGAAGGCGAGCCCGATGTCCTGCAGGAGCGGGTTGAGCCCCTGCCCGTCGGGCGGTGCGACGGGCAACCGTTTGAACGGGTTTGACGAAAACAGCAGGAAGGCAAAGAAGCCAAGGCTCAGGGCCGCCTGCGCCGCCAGCGTCGCGATCAGCGTATCCTCGCGCAGCCGTTTCTCGAAGATCGCGATCAGGCCGCCCGACAGCGACAGGATCATCAACCACAGCAACATCGATCCTTCATGATTGCCCCACGTCCCAGCAACCTTGAAGATCATCGGTTTCAGGCTGTTGCTGTTGCGCGCGACCAGTTCGACCGACATGTCCGACCGCACGAACAGCGCGATCAGCAATCCGAACGCCACGGCGGTCAGCAAACCTTGCGCCACACTCGCCGGTCGCACGAGCATCGCCAGGTCCCTGGGCCCACCGCGCAGGAACAGGATTCCCGCCACGAGCGACAGGCACGCGAGCGCGGCCGCGATCCACAGCAGGGCCAGACCGAGTTCGGCGATCATGTCGTTGCCGGCGCCTTCATATTCTTTGGCATATCGCCCATCTGCGGCGGCATATAGCGCTCGTCGTGCTTGGCGAGGATGCGGTCGGCAACGAAAATCCCGTCGGCGCGCATCCGGCCGTCAGCGACCATACCCGATTCTTCGCCGAACAGGTCGGGGACGATGCCCTTGTATTCGACGGGGACCGAAGCCTTGCCATCGGTCGCAACGAACCGGATCGTGAGGCCATCGGCCTGCCGCTTGATGCTGCCCTTGGCAACCATGCCGCCCAGCCGCATCGGTTCATCGACCGCGGCCTTGCCGCTCTCGATCTCGACCGGGGTGCGAAAATAAGCTGCTTCGTCGCGCAGCGCGCTGGCGGCCAGCACACCCGCGCCCGCGACGCCGCACAGCGCGACCAGTGCCAGAATCAGCCGTTGGTGCTTGGCCTTCACTTGCGATCCTTTCGCAGCGCATCGCTTCGTTTTTCGGCCTTTTTCATCGCTCGCCAGCTCGTCCATAGCACCGCGCCGGTCAGCACGATCGTCAGTCCATAGGCCGCGGCGACAAAAGCCCATTGCCCGCCCCCGCTGATCACCCCCGTCACGCCTAAATCCCCTCGTCGTCCGCGAGCCGCCGCAGCCTTGCTGCTACGCGATTGTCGGCAATGATCCGCCGCATCCGCATCAGCACGATGGCGCCAAATAGCAGCGAAAAACCGAGCACGGTCAAGCCCAGTGGCCACAGCAACGCGCCGTCGATGCTTGACCCGCCCAGCGTGATACTCGGCCCCTGATGCAGGCTGTTCCACCACACGACGCTGCGATTGATGATCGGAATATTGATTGCGCCGACCAGCGCGTAAATGGCTGCGCCACGCGACAGCGAACCGCCCTGCCGCTGCCCGTCGTCGCCGCTCGTCAGCGCGATGAAGCCCGCGTAGAGAAAGAGGAGGACAAGCATCGACGTCATCCGGCCGTCCCATTCCCACCAGGTTCCCCAGGTCGGGCGGCCCCAGATCGATCCGGTCGCGAGGCACAGCGCGGTGAACAGCATCCCCGGCACCGCGATCGCGCGCGCGGCGATGCCCGACAGCGGGTGACGCCACACAAGCTGGATCAGTCCGGCGATCGCGAGCGATGTCCAGCCGCCCATGCCCAGCCACGCCGAGGGCACATGGACATAAAGGATGCGTGCGGTTTCGCCCTGCTTGTAATCGCCCGGTACGATTGCCAGCCCGGCCCAGCCCCCCACAAGCACGAGCAACAGCCCGACGCCGAGCAGCCACGGTGTCAGCGGCTTGGCAATCGCAAGAAAGCGCGTGGGGTTGGCGTAGGCGTGCATCGGATCGCGTCGTCCTTAGGCGAGCCGGAGAAAGTGGTCCAGCTATTTGCCCGGCGCGACCCGCCCCCTGGGTGATGGCATGTTCGCTGGCCTCGTCAACCCTCCGGCCGCGTCCATATCCAGCTTCCTGTCACGACCGCGGCGATGACCGGCAGCATTACCCACGGCCAGGGCGAAAAGATCGCGGCGAGGACAATACTGAACGCAAAAGCGGCCGTCGCGGCGATCTTGCCCTTGCGGCTGATCGCGCCATTCTCGCGCCACGCGACGATATGGTGCCCGAAATGCGGGTGAGTCAGCAGCCAGTTTTCGAGCCGCGGCGACGAGCGCGCGAAACAGAAAGCCGCGAGAATCACGAACGGCACCGTCGGTAGCAGCGGCAGAAAAGCGCCGATCGCACCAAGCCCCAACGACGCCCAGCCCGCGATCAGATAGAAATGCCGTTTCATCGAGGGCTGACTTAGCGGATTTGAACGACGACGCCACCTACATACCGTCGCCCCCGCGAAGGCGGGGGCCGTTGTCGTGCTAGCGCAAGGTTGCCAGCGGCCCCCGCCTTCGCGGGGGCAACGCTAAACAGCTACCCCCGCCCGATCAGTTTCTGCGCCATCCGGTCGGCCACCGCCGACGCCGGAGTACCGCTTGCTTTGCTCTCGGCCCAGATCTCGGCAAGCCGGCCGGGGATCAGGTGGATGCGGCTTTCGACTTCCTCGCGGCTGCCCTGCCCCAGATATTCGAGCGCGACGTTGATGATGCCGCCCGCGTTGATCACATAATCGGGGGCATATACGATGCCGCGATCGTGCACGCGCTTGCCGTCGGCTGCGGTCGCAAGCTGGTTGTTCGCCCCGCCAGCAATAATCGGCACGCGCAGATTCTCGATGCTCGCCTCGGTCAGGATCGCGCCCAGCGCATTGGGGCTCAGCACATCGGCCTCGACCTCCATGATCGCCGCCGAATCGGCCAGTTCGGCGCCCAGCTCTTCTGCCAGCGCTTTCGCGCGCGCCAGATTGACGTCGGCAAGGGTCAGCTTCGCGCCCTCGGCCGCCAGCCGGCGCGCGACACCGCCGCCGAC
>NZ_DASWTD010000051.1:0-2322 GCF_036402335.1 Sphingopyxis sp.
TGGAGCGCGATCGCGCACGCCTGCGCCGCATCTTCCGCCACGTCGGCCAGGCCATAGGCGCGGGTGAAATAGCGGATGCGCGGGCCTGCGAGCGCAGCGAGGCGCGCGAATGCCCGGTCGGCCACGACGCGCGCACGCGCACCGGGCACGGCATCGAGCGCGGTTCGCGCCTGAATATATTCGGTCACCGCCTGTTCGAGCGCATCGCTTTTTGCCGACATGGCCCTGTCCCCCAACGTACCGCGGCACGGTGCCGCAGCGACGGGGATAGGGGGTCATGCTTAGCGCCGCGCTGCCGCGAGCCTAGGTAATAATACCTAAATCTCGGCGCCCGCGAGCAGCCGTGGCAGGTCGCCCGCCTCGCCGCGCGCTTCATCCATGAAGAAACGTTTGAGCAACGGCATCCGCTGCACCGCGCCGAGCCCGGTGCGCCGGACGACTGCGGCGGTGCGGCCGGGGATACCGAACAGGCGCGTCAGGCCGTCGGTCGCGAGGCTGACCATCAGGCTGTCGAGTCCGCGCCAGCGCTGGTAGCGCGCGAGCAGCGCCGCATCGCCAAGATCGAGCCCGAGCCGCGCCCCTTCGACGAGCACTTCGGTCAGCGCCGCGACATCACGCAGCCCGAGATTGAGCCCCTGCCCCGCGATCGGATGGATCCCGTGCGCGGCATCGCCGACGAGCGCGATGCGTGTCGCAACGATCGACGCGCTGTGATGGAAGCCGAGCGGGTAGGTCATCCGCGGCGCGACGAGTTCCATCGCGCCGAGCAGGCCGCCCGCGCGCTTCTGGAGCTCGGCGACGAAACCGCGTTCGCCAAGCTTGGCAAAGCCGGGACCATCCTTTTCGGCGACGGTCCACACGAACGCCGAGCGATGCCGGCCCCCGGCATCGTCGACGAGCGGCAACAGCGCGAACGGTCCCGACGGAAAGAAGATTTCGTGCGCGACGTTGCCGTGCGGCTTTTCATGCGCGACCGCGCCGATCATCGCATGGTGATGATAGGACCAGCTGGCGATGCTGAACCCGGCCGCCTCGCGCGTCGGCGAACGCCGGCCTTCGGCAACGACGAGCAACGGCGCCTGCAAGCGCGTCCCGTCGGCGAGCGTCAGCGTGACGCCATGGGCATCGACATCGCGCGCAACGACGGCAGCGGGCATCAGCAGCCGAACGAGCGGAGCATCGGCGAGCGCGGCGGCGAGCGCGAGACGGAGCTGGCGGTTTTCGACCATCGTGCCGAGCGGCGGGGCGCCGTCGGCGGTGACGAAGTCGAGTTCGCCGGTACGGCCACTGCCCGGCACGCCGTCGCCTACCTGAATGGCGCGGATCGGGCAGCCATGGCCGGCAAGGCGCCCGGTAATTCCGAGCACTTCGAACATTTGCCAGGTCGCGCTCGCGATCGCCGAGGCGCGGCCATCGAACCCCGGCGCGATCGTCGCCACCGGATCGGCGGGGTCGACGACCTGGACCGACAGGCCATGATGGGCAAGGGCCAGCGCGAGCGCCTGGCCGACAAGGCCGCCACCCGAAATCAGGACATCGCTGCGCAGCGTTTCACTCATGCCATCGCCCTAGCGTGCGGCAGGACGGTTGGAAAGGCCGTGGGCAGCCGCCGGGCGATGCTTGACGGCGAGTCCGCCCCATGCGCATATCGCCGTGGTTAATTCACAGGGACCCGAAACAGCATGGCTAGCCGCAAGGCCGCACCCGGAAAGGCCGATTGGCGCACGGTTTTTCGCCAAAGCATCGCACGATCGCTGGTGATCGCGGCGGCGGCTTTGCTCGGGCTGTTCACGCTGTTCCTGATCCTCGCGTTCATCACCTATGACGCGACCGATTCTGCGTTCAACACGGCAGCGGGGGGAAGCCCGACCAACCTGATGGGGCCCGCCGGGGCGCGGTTCGCCGACATGGGGCTGTTTATCGGCGGCGCGCCGATCATCCTGTTAATTCCCCTGCTCGGCCTCTTTGCCTGGCGGCTGTGGACGGGCGCACCGCAGCCCTATTGGCTGCGGCAGCTGATCTACGCCTTCATCGGCATCCTGCTCGTCGGCCTCGGCGCGCAGTTGCTGATGCAGGACAGCAACGCGCAGCTGCCCGCGGGCTGGGGCGGGATTATCGCGCTGATCGTCGGCGGCGCCATCGATCCGCCATTGACGCGGATCGGCGATCCGGCCGCGGCGCTGATCCGTATTGCCGCGATCCTGCTGCTCGTCGGGATTGGCCTGTGGCTCGCCTACCGCGCGCTAAGGCTCGAAAAGGGCTGGGCCTCGCGGCTCAAGCTTCCGGCAGTCGAAAGCAGCCGGGTCGTCGAGCCGGCACGGA
>NZ_DASWTD010000052.1:0-4618 GCF_036402335.1 Sphingopyxis sp.
TGGCCCGGCCGGTCAGGCGGTTCGCCTTTTCCTGCAGGTTCATCGTCGGCAGGTTCGGATCATAGGGGAAGGCATAGGGGATCAGGTTGACGACCGGCGTCACGCCGTCGAGGGCGTAGATGATCGTGCTGCCATTGCGGAATTTCACCTTGTCCATCGTGTAGCGAAGGCCGACAGCCACGGTCAGCTTGTCGGTGGCCTTCCATGTGAGGTCGCCATAGATCGCCTTCGACGGGCGCTGGATGTCGAACCTTTGCTCGCCCATGATCGGACCGAAGGGCCCCGCGCCGGCGGCGAGGCATCCCTGATAATAGGCGCCGCCCGCCGGGAAATTGCCACTGTTGTTGATCGCGGCATCGGTCTGGTACGCGACCAGCGTCCGGGCATCGAAAAACCCGTTCGGGTTGACGACGACGGGATCGCAGAAGCCCGCCGAGCCCGGAGTCAGGGTCGGGTCGAGCGCAAAGGCGGGCAGCACGCGGATCGAGTCAGGAGTCCCGATCGGGGCGTTGTTGTAACTGCCGGGAACGCCGAGCCCCAGCAGCAGCGGCCGCAATTCGCCGAAGAAGTCGGGTTCGTTGCGCGTCTTGATCGTGTCCTTGCCGTAATAGAGGCCCCCGACGAAATCGATATTGTCGTCGGAGTAGTTCAGGCGCAGGTCCTGATTGAAATTCTTGCTGCGGCTGTTGAACCGGATCGAGCAGACATTGAGCGGCGAGCCGTCGCAATCGTTCGGCGAGATGCTGTATTTGCCCGTGTCATAACCGGTGATCGAGGTCAGCGTGAAATAGTCGTTGAGTTCCAGCGCGATGTTGAGCGCAACCCCCTTCGACGAGGAAAGCGACTTGCCGCCCTGATCGGCGGACACCTCGTTCTTGCCCAGCGCACGGCCGCCGTTCATGGCGGGATTGAAGCGCGAATAGCCGACGATATCCTCGCCGTTCGCGAACTGACCAATTGAATAGGCGTTGGCCGTCCAGGGATCGTCCTTCGCCGCATAAACCTTCAGGTTGATGTCGAGCGTGTCGCTCGGTTTCCAGCGGAGCGAAATGCGGCCGGCCATCGAATCGGTCGTGGCGGCGTCGCGGCCTTGCGCGGGGTTATATTGCCAGCCGTCGCCTTTCGCGACGGTGCCCGCGACGCGAATGCCAAGGACGTCCGGGACCAGCGTCTTTTCGAAACCGCCCTCGACCGTCTTGGTGTCGTAATTGGCGTAACCGATGGTGAAATAGCCCTCGTCAGCCCCCAGTCCCGGCTTCTTGGTAAAGAAGCTGATCGCGCCGCCGGTGGTGTTACGGCCGTAGAGCGTGCCCTGCGGGCCGCGCAGCACCTCGACGCGGTCGATATCGTAAAGCTGTCCGCCGTGGCTGGCGCGAAAGCTCTGATAGACTTCGTCGACATAGACGCCCACCGGCGACGCGGTGGAGGCCGAAAACTCATTGGCGACCGAAATGCCGCGGAGCGAGAAGTTCGGCTGCGTTTTGCCATAGGGTGTCGAAATTTGCAGGCTGGGCACAGCGCCCATCAGGTCGGAGGTTTCGTTGATGCCCCGCGCTTCCAGCGCATCGCCGCCGATTGCCGAAACGGCCGCCGGAACGTCCTGCAAATTCTGCGCGCGCTTCTGTGCCGTGACGACGATTTCGGCAATCCCGCCGCTGCCGGCGCTTTCGGCTTCGGGCGCAGCGTCGGCCGGCGCCGCTTGTGCATGGGCGGCGCCATGCCATCCGAACAACATCGTGGTGGACAAGCAGCTTGCCAGAATCGCTTTGTTCGTCACGCCTTTTCTCCCGTGGTTAAAGCCCATTCTGTGTGAGCTCTTCGACAGACCGGAGGCTATGGCGACCGCGGCGGCAATGACAGACGAGGTGGCGGGGGGAGCGATGGGGGGGATGCTTGCAGCGGACGCTCCATGGCTATAGCCATGACGGACAGATGGAGGGCGAAGATATGACCATCCAGCCGGGATCGAGGATCGAACCAAAGACGGAGCGCGTCGCAGCAGGGCGCCGCCCGCCGACATCGGCGCGCGGCAAGTTCGCCCCGCCCCGTTTCCCCGCCGACCTGGTCGGGATCGGGCGTTGGCAAGAGGCGCTGGGCGAGCTTTCGGAGCACGAGCTTTGCATCGTGCGGGCACCGGCGGGATACGGCAAAACCGCCTTTGCCGCGGCGCTGTTCGCAAAGGCACAGGCGGCCGGCTGGTTCGCCGGCTGGGTGTCCTTCGATCCCGAGGACAATGAATCGGCGGCGATAGGGCATTTGTTCGAAGCCGTGCGGCTGGCGGGCGGCGATGCCACCGGCGACAGCGTTGCGAGCATTGCGGACGCGCCCGGATCTGCGGCGATCCTGTCGGCGGCGCTGGCCGCCCGGATCGAAGCTTTTGAGCGCCCCCTGCTTCTCGTTCTCGACGATGTCGACCGCCTGACCGATGCGCGCGCGATCGAGGTCCTGAACCGGCTGCTGCGGCACCCGCCGGCCCCGCTCCGGCTGGTCCTCGCGAGCCGGGCGATCACGGCGATCGATGCCGGCGAAGTCGAACGCCGCGGGATGGCGCTCCGTATCGGCGCCGCCGAACTCGGTCTCGGCGATGACGAGGTTCGACTCTTCCTGCAAAATAGCGGTGCGACGCAGGGCGCGTCCGGTGCCACCACGGTCAACGGCTTCGTCGAAGGCTGGCCCGCCGGGGTGCGGCTGGCGGCGCGACATTCCGGGCAGGAAAGCCTGGCAGCGAGGGTCGACCTGCATCTCGCGCCGGTGATCGACGGACTGTCCGATGTCGAGCGCCGCTTTCTGCAACGCTGCGCGACCGCCCCGCAACTGAGCGCCGGGCTTTGCCAGTTGCTGAGCGGCGAAAAGGACAGTGCCGCCATGCTGCAGAGCCTTGTGGCACGCGGCCTCTTCCTCGATCCGCTTGCGGGCGCCGGCGCATGGTATCGCCTGCACCCCGCCTTCCGCGCGGCGCTTCGCCGGAGGCTCGATGCAACAGAACCGGGTGCGGCCGTACAGTTGCATCGCGTGGCGGCGCGCTATTTTTCCGGGCAAGGCATGACCAGCCTCGCCGCCGAACAGGCGGTATCGGCAGGGGATTCCGGACAGGCGGCCATGCTGGTCGCCGAGATCGCGATGCCGATGCTGGCGCGGGGCGAGATCATAGGCCTCGCAACGTGGATGGAGCAATTGCCCGCCGGAGAAATCGGCGCGGTTCCGACGCTGGCACAAGCGCAAGCCTGGCTTTTCACGCTGATGGCCCACCGCGATGCCGAGGGCGCCATTGCCGCGCTCGATACCTGCGGCAGCGCGCAGGAAGCGCGCGCGATCGACCTTGTTCACCGCGCTTACGGTGACGACCGGCCCGTCGACGTCGTCGAGATGTGCGACCAGTTGCTGGGATCGCCCGACGGACTTTCGGATTTCGCCGTCGCGATGATCCGCACCTTACTCGCGCACGGCGCCCTGAAACGCGGGCTGTTCGGGCTGGTGCATGATGCCGTTCGCCCGCTGATGCCGCGCGGCGCAGGGCAACCGCTCGACCTGCCGTTCGCGCTCGCCGTCTGCACCAGGGCGGCGCTGTCGCGCGCGCAGGGACAGTTGGCCGAGGCCGAGCGCGTACTGCGCGACGGCCGGCGTCCCTGCCCGGATTCGAGCCTCGCCGCCGCACTGATCGACGCGGCGCTGGCGCGCTGCTGCTACGAACGCGACGACATGGCGCCCGCCGCCGCCCTCGCCGCCGGTGCGTTGCCTGTGCTCGAGCAAAGCGCCTTTCAGGATGCGTTGATCCCGGCTTTCCTCGTCGCCATCCGTGCGGCGGTGAGCATGGGAGAGGCCGATAAGGCCGCGTCGCTGATCGACCGGGCCGAGCTGATCGCTTTCGAGCGCGAATGGGCGCCGCTGAAAGCGATGTGTATCGTCGAGCGCGCGCGGCTCCGGCTGCCGCAAACGATCGATGCCGAGACCGTCGTCGCGACCGGCGAAGAGGAAGCCGCGGTGCTCGACCCGCTCTCGGCGCAGGCGCGCGCCTTTGCCCTGCTCTCTGAAATGCGGGCCTATGAAGCGATCGCCAACGGCGACCGCCCGCGCCTGACGATGGTCGCCGGGCGGCTGCTTCGCCTCGCGTCCAATGCCGACGATGCCGAACTGCGTGCGACCGCGACGCTGCTCAACATCCTGCCGCAGCTCAGCGGCCGCTGCGACAAGATGGTCGAACTCGAAACGGTGCGCTTCCTCAACCATGCCGCAAGCGTCGGGTTCCGCCGGACGATCGTCGACGTGCTCGACGTCACGGGGGTTCGCGCGGTGCAGAATTTCTGCAGCGAGGCCTATTCTTCGGGGTCCTTCCTCGCGCTCCTGAAACAGGCCGAGCCGTCACGCCGCAACCCGGCGCTCGAGGGCGTCTATTCGGCGGCCCCGGGCGAAGCCTTCTCCTTCCTCACCGAACGCGAGATCGAAATATTGAGTGCGCTGAACGCCGGGGAATCGAACAAGGAAATCGCGCGCACGCTGCAACTGGCCCCCGAAACGGTCAAATGGCACCTCAAGAATGTGATGCGGAAACTGCGCGCGAACACCCGTGAGGAAGCGGTCCAGAATGCCTCGACTCTCGGCCTGAAACTGATCGAGGCGA
>NZ_DASWTD010000053.1:0-5458 GCF_036402335.1 Sphingopyxis sp.
GGAACCGGGCCGGCGCCGGGCGGCAGGCCCTGGCCTTTCAGGATCGCTAGCTGCTGCGCGAGCGGCAGATAGGGGCCGGGCACGGGCTCGCGGCCAAGATAGGGCGCACGGAACGCATCGGGCATGCCCCACCGACCACGCCAGCGATGGAAGATGTGCGCGCCGACGATGTTGGTCATTACCAGGCTCTTGCCCCAGCGCGGCCAGATCGCCTGCGTATGATAATGCGTCGCGAGACCGACCTTGGGGAAGACGTAGCCGCCGAGCGCTGCCGACGCGATGCGGCTTGCGCGCAGCCAGTTCCGCCGTTCGGGCGCGCGCGCCATCGCGCCGTCGCAGCTGAAGGTGAACTGGCACACGCCGGCGCGCTGCGATCCCTGGAAGACGACACCGCACACGGTGTTGGGGAAGCTCGGGTGGCGGACGCGGTTGATCACCGTCTGTGCGACGCCGCGCATCCCGTCGTCGGTCTCGGACGCCGCTTCGTAATAGATGGCGGCAGTCAGGCAATAATGCGCGCGCTCGCGGTCGAGCGCGGTAACCCCGCGAAAGACATAGGATTTGGCTGGCGGCCCGACAAAGGCTTCGTCGCGCAGCAGCGCGGGGTCGGCAGGGGGCAGTGCCGCAGCGTCGCTGTAACCGACGCTCGCCGGATCGGGTAGCGTCGGGTCGATCTTCAACGCATCCTCATAATCCGCCGCGTTCATGATCGCCCAGCGTTCGGGGTCATAGGCGCGGAAGTTCAGCGGTACCGATACGCTATACGGTCCGAAGACCGCCGGTGCGCGTAATTGCCCGCTCGACAGAAGGAAGGCGAGGCACGCGACGGCCATGACCGCAACGATCGCCGCCCAGAAGGCACGCCCCGGCCCCGCCGGCTTTTCGGGCAGCGGGTCGCGCCACGTCGAGCGGGCGGTCAGGGACAGTTCGGGCTTCATTCGTTCATCAATTCCATCATCCCGCTGGCGCCGATTCGCGCGGACGGGACGCCAGCCTGTCTTATACGCTGAAACGCCAACAAAATGTTGCAATCGATGCGGGGATGTTCCGCCGCGGAACAAACCGCGCGCCAGGCCCTAACGTATCTCGACCGTCAGATGCTCGATCGCGCGGATCGACTGGACCCGCGCGCAAATGGTTTCGCGCGTCGCACCGACCGCGCTGATGATCGCCGAATGTGCGCCGGGGCCGACGCGCCAGACATGCAGGTCGGTGATCCGCGCGTCACCCGGCCCTTCGACCAGCGTGCGAATTTCGGCTTCGAGCGCGGAGTCGGTCGCATCGAGCAGCACGGCGCCGGTGTCGCGTATCAGCGACCAGGCCCAAGCTGCGATGACGATCGACCCGACGATCCCCATCAGCGGATCGAGCCACACCCAGCCGAGATAGCGCCCGCCGAGCAGCGCGGCGATCGCAAGGACCGAAGTCAGCGCGTCGGCGACGACATGGAGATAGGCCGAGCGGAGGTTATTGTCCGTTTCGTGGTGATGATGCCCATGCCCATGCCCATGTCCGTCGCCGTGGGAATGCTCGTGGCCATGGTCGTGCCCATGGCCGAGCAGCAGCGCGCTGGCGACGTTCACGCCAAGGCCGACCACGGCGATGATCGTTGCTTCGGCAAAGGCGACCGGACGTGGATCGAACAGGCGCATCGCCGATTCGAATGCGATGCCCAGCGCGACGATGCCGAGCACGAGCGCCGATGCGAAGCCCGCCAGGTCGCCGACCTTGCCGGTCCCGAAGCTGTAGCGCCGCCCGTGGGCATGGCGCTTCGCATAGGCATAGGCGACTGCGGCGATGCCGAGCGCCCCCGCGTGGGTCGCCATGTGAAAGCCGTCGGCGAGCAGCGCCATCGAGTTGAAGACGAGACCAGCGGCAATCTCCGCCACCATCATCACCGCGGTGAGCGCCACCACCCACAACGTGCGGCGCGCATTCTCGTCGTGCCTTTTGCCAAGGAACACATGGCTGTGCGTCAGCGCGTCGATTTCGCTGTCGAACGACATGTAAGGTCCCCTATTTCGCGTAACGGCGGATCGCCGCCAGCAATTCGTCGGCGCCCTGCGCGCGCTCGGAGTCGGACAGGGCCGGGGCGACGACATGTTCGCGCATATGGTCTTCGACCAGCTCGTCCATCAATCCGAGGACCGCGCCACGCACGCCCGCGACCTGATGCAGGATCGCGGCGCATCCCGCCTCGTCTCCGATAGCGCGTTCGATCGCGCCGACCTGCCCGGCAATTCTGCGGACACGCGCGAGAAGCTGGTCCTTGTTGGAAATCATATGCGACATAGGATACCCCCCTATCCTATGTCGGGGTGGTTGGCAACGACCGGAGGGTGCTGCTCAATGGAGAATGCCGGCGTCATACCAGTCGTCGCGCGGGGTCACCTTGATCGGCAGGCCGAAAAGATCGGTTATTGCTTCGCTCGTCAGAAGCGCGTCCTTGGCACCGTCGCGGTCGAGCCGCCCGCGGCGCAGCATGATGATACGATCGATCTCGGGCAAGATTTCCTCGATATGGTGCGTGACGAGCAACAAGGTGACGCCTGTGCGCACGATGCCGCGCAGCATATCGAGGAAATGGTGCCGCGCCGCGGGATCGAGTCCCGCGCAAGGTTCGTCGAGCAACAGTGCGCGCGGCCGGTGCGCGAGCGCGCGGGCGATTAGGACACGGCGGGCTTCGCCGGTCGAAAGGCTTGCCATGCTGCGGCCGATCAGATGACTTGCGCCGGCATCTTCCAGCGCGGCGAGCGAGGCATCGACCATCTCCTGCGTATAATGCTGATGCGCCCACAGTCCCCGCGAGGCGAAAAAGCCCGACACGACGCAGTCGAGCGTTTCGAGCGGCGGCTGGGCGTCGAAATCGAGCTGTTCGGTCGAGGAGACGATGCCGAGCAGCTTGCGGAGATCGAAAACATTCCAGCTGTCTTGTCCGAAGATCCGGACATCGGCCCCATAAGCCGGATAGAGCTGGCGCGTGATCAGCTTGACCAATGTGGACTTGCCCGATCCGTTGGCGCCGAGGATGGCGGCGCTCTCCCCCGCACCGATGGTCAGCGCCGGAAGGTCGAGGATGCAGCTATCGTCGGCCATGACGCGCACGTTGGCCAGAGCGAGCAGGGGAGAGTCTTCGATCATGCGCCCCTTGAGCATGATGCATTCCCCGAGGAAAGGTCAAATTGGCGTGCGCAGCTCGATCTTGTCTGGACACTTTCGCCGTTTCTTGAAAATAGCTACATTTTCGCGGGGGCTGCTGTGATGGAAGATGCAAAAGAAGGTGAAAAGGAGGGAGAAGCAGAGGTTGCAGAAACCCTGCCTAATCTGAAAGATAGAATTAGAGCGATATTATCAAGGCTTTCAACGCTGGTCTCGATTGGGGGGTTAAGTTTGCTGATTGCAGCGATCGCTCTCTTCTTCCAAATAAAAGATTCTGGTACAAGCGAGGTAAATATAGATTCGACGGAGATCGAAAAGGCGGTCAAGCTTCAAACACCTGTTCTTGACAGGTTCGTAGATTTGAATTCGGATCCGTTGAAACTAACCGAATTTCTCGACAAGAATGAAGATAAGGTCATTCAGTTGAGCCTGACGGCGCCGTGGCCGGAAGATTATGAACCATATGATGGGATGCCAAGGGAGCACGCGGCCGAAAATCTTCTGTTCGTTGGACGATCATGTGTCGATAGCGGTTCATGCACTGCTGCGGAAATTACCTTCTCGGGGGCTTGCGAAAATTCCTATTGCGGTCATCTGGATTCGGCCGGAAATCGCGTTTGGAAAGGCTATGTGGTCATCAAGGGTACGGGTTGGAGTAGGGGGATCGCGCTATACTTGCTGAAATTCATCCCTCCTGAAGAAGCGCGGCTTCGAAAATAGCGGATTCGGGAATAATCGGCGCCCGGCGTATCAGTGGAAGCCGGCCGCCGCTTCGAGCGATATGTCGCGGCGGACGAGGCTGTATAGCATCATTGATCCCCATTCTCCTCTTGCCGACTCAGCTGCCAAAGCCTATATGCGCCCTACTTCTTGACATGGTTAGCCAGTTGGGACGTCGGGGCCGCGGGCCGCGGCGGCTATACCCACATGCTTTCCGGTCATCCGGAACGGGAAATATCGTTGGCCGATCTCGACGTCCTGAATGCGATTATCGCGCCCGAAGCCGAGGCGATGGGCCTTGCGCTCGTGCGCGTCGCCTTTTTCGGCGGCGAGAGCGACCCGACGTTGCAGGTCATGGCCGAGCGGCCCGACACGCGCCAGCTGACGATCGACGATTGCGCCGACCTGTCGCGCCGCATCTCGGACCGGCTCGACGCGCTCGAAGAGGCCGGCAAGGACCCGATCGATCAGGCGTACCGGCTCGAAGTGTCGTCGCCGGGCATCGACCGGCCGCTGACGCGTCGCGCCGACTTCGCCGACTGGGCGGGGCATGAGGCGAAAATCGCGCTGAAGGAAAAGCAGGGCGGGCGCCAGCGCTTCAACGGCGAGCTGGTCGGCATCGACGGCGATACCGTGACGATTTCGGATAAAGAGGGTGTGGAACACAAGCTGCCGTTCGACGCGATCGACACGGCAAAGCTCGTTCTCACCGACAAATTGATTGCCGCAACCGTCCCGCTCTCGATCGAGGGCGCCGACGAAATGGAAGAAGAAGGACAGGACTGATGGCCACTGCCATTTCCGCCAACAAGGCCGAACTGCTCGCGATTGCCAACAGCGTCGCCAGCGAGAAGATGATCGACAAGGGCATCGTTATCGAGGCCATCGAGGAAGCGATCCAGCGGGCCGCGCGTGCACGCTACGGCGCCGAGAACGACATTCGTGCGAAGCTCGACGCGCAGACCGGCGATCTCCGTCTCTGGAGGGTTGTCGAAGTCGTCGAGCAGGTCGAGGACTATTTCAAGCAGGTCGACCTGGCGGCCGGCCAGAAGCTGCAGAAGGATGCGAAGATCGGCGACTTCATCGTCGATCCGCTGCCCGCGGTCGACCTCGGCCGCATCGACGCGCAGTCGGCCAAGCAGGTGATCTTCCAGAAGGTCCGCGAAGCCGACCGCGAGCGTCAGTATGAGGAATTCAAGGACCGCGCCGGCGAGATCATCACCGGCGTCGTGAAGTCGGTCGAATTCGGCCACATCGTCGTCAACCTCGGCCGCGCCGAAGGCGTCATCCGCCGTGACCAGCAGATCCCGCGCGAACTGATGCGCGTCGGTGATCGCGTCCGCGCGCTGATCCTCTCGGTGCGCAGCGAAACGCGCGGCCCGCAGATTTTCCTCAGCCGCGCGCACCCCGACTTCATGAAGAAGCTGTTCGCGCAGGAAGTGCCCGAAATCTATGACGGCATCATCGAGATCAAGGCTGCCGCGCGCGACCCGGGTTCGCGCGCGAAGATCGGTGTGATCAGCTATGACGGCTCGATCGACCCCGTCGGCGCCTGCGTCGGCATGAAGGGCAGCCGCGT
>NZ_DASWTD010000054.1:0-19295 GCF_036402335.1 Sphingopyxis sp.
ATGCTTCTCGGATCGATGTTCGTTCCCGGCGGCAGCGGTCATGGCGCCGGCACCGGCTGGACGGTTTACGCCCCGCTATCGACCAGCGGGTCGGTCGGGCCTGCGGTCGACATGGCGATCTTCTCGCTCCATCTGGCTGGCGCGGCGTCGATTCTGGGCGCGATCAACTTCATCACCACCATCTTTAACATGCGCCCGCCGGGCATGACCGTGCACAAGATGCCGCGGTTCGTGTGGTCGGTGCTCGTCACCGCCTTCCTGCTGCTGCTCGCGCTGCCGGTTCTCGCCGCGGCGATCACCATGCTGCTGACCGACCGCAACTTCGGCACCACCTTCTATGATGCGGCTGGCGGCGGCGACCCCGTCCTCTACCAGCATCTCTTCTGGTTCTTCGGTCACCCCGAAGTGTACATCATGATCCTGCCGGGCTTCGGCATCGTCAGCCAGATCATCTCGACCTTCAGCCGCAAGCCGGTGTTCGGTTACCTCGGCATGGCCTATGCCATGGTCGCGATCGGCGTCGTCGGCTTCATCGTGTGGGCGCACCACATGTTCACGGTCGGCATGAGCGTGAACCTCAAGATGTACTTCACCGCCGCGACGATGGTGATCGCGGTCCCGACGGGCATCAAGATTTTCAGCTGGATCGCAACCATGTGGGGCGGTTCGATGAGCTTCAAGACCCCGATGGTCTGGGCGCTCGGCTTCATCTTCATGTTCACCGTGGGCGGTGTCACCGGCGTCGTGCTGGCCAATGGCGGCGTCGACACCAACCTGCACGACACTTACTATGTCGTCGCGCACTTCCACTATGTGCTGTCGCTGGGCGCGGTCTTCTCGCTCTTTGCCGGCTTCTATTACTGGTTCCCGAAGATGTCGGGCCGGATGTACAGCGAAGCCCTCGGCCAGCTGCACTTCTGGATCTTCTTCATCGGCGTGAACGTCATGTTCTTCCCCCAGCACTTCCTGGGTCAGCAGGGCATGCCGCGCCGTTACCCCGACTATGCGGAAGCCTATGCGCACTGGCACCTGATCTCGTCCTACGGCTATGTGATCATGGGCGTCGGTATGCTCTTCTTCTTCCTGAACATCGGCTACTCGCTGTTCGCGGGCAAGAAGGCCGCCGACAATCCGTGGGGCGAAGGCGCGACGACGCTCGAATGGACGCTGTCGAGCCCGCCGCCGTTCCACCAGTTCAACGAACTGCCGCGTATCGCCTGATCGATATCGCCCCCTGCCGGACAAGGCAGGGGGCGTTTCCCTGACGGCTGGAGTTAACATGGCGCAGAGCCTGACCCATGGCGAAACGGCACTTCCCGCCGATTGGCGCGACCTGTTCGCGCTGACCAAGCCGCGCGTCATGTCGCTGGTGGTGTTCACCGCGCTGTGCGGGCTGCTCGCGGCCCCGGGCGAGGTCCATCCGGTGCTCGCCTTCTCGTCGATCCTCGCGATAGCGCTGGGGGCAGGGGCGTCGGGCGCGCTCAACCAATGGTATGAAGCGGGACTCGACGCCAAGATGAAGCGAACCGCGGGACGGCCGCTTCCTGCGGGGCGTCTCGATCCGCAGACCGCATTGCAGTTCGGCGTCGGTCTCGCCGCCTTTTCGCTGTTCCTGATGCTGTTCGCGTCGAACTGGCAGGCGACGTTGCTGCTCGCCGGCTCGATCCTCTTCTATGTCTTCGTCTACACGATGTGGCTGAAACCGCGGACGCCGCAGAACATCGTCATCGGCGGTGCGGCGGGCGCCTTTCCGCCGCTGATCGGCTGGGTCGCCGCGACCGGAAGTGTCGCGCCGCTGCCGGTGCTGCTCTTCTTGCTCATCTTCCTCTGGACCCCGCCGCATTTTTGGGCCCTCGCGCTGTTCGTCCGCTCGGACTACGCCGCTGCGGGCATCCCGATGATGCCGGTCGTTGCGGGCGAGAAATCGACGCGGCGCCAGATTCTCCTTTACGCGCTGATCATGGCGGCTGCGGCGATCGCGCCTTGGCTGCTCGGCTACACCGGTGCGCTCTATGGCTGGACCGCGGTGATCCTGTCGGCGCTGTTCGTCGCGCTTGCGGTTCAGGTCGGCACCCGCAGCACGGGCGAGGGCGATATGATGCAGCCCGAAAAGCGCCTGTTCGCCTATTCGATCGCCTATCTTTTCATATTGTTCGGCGCTGTCGTCGCCGACCATTGGTGGCCCCTATGACCGATGAACCGAATCAGGAACCCTTTGACGAAGCCGAATATCGGCGGCGCCAGCGCAGCCGCGCGAACATGATGGCGTGGATGCTCGGCGCGCTGGCGATTCTGTTTTTCTTCATCACCATCGCCAAGATGCAGATTTTCTCATGACCGCTTTTCCCGTCATCGGGCGCATGTCCCCGAACGCGAAGACCGCAAGCCTGGCTGCCCTGATGGCGGTCGCGATGACTGGCCTCGGCTTCGCGGCGGTGCCGCTTTACGATCTGTTCTGCCGCGTGACCGGCTTTGGCGGCACGACGCAGCGTTTCGACCCCGTCGCCGCGGCGGCCGAGCCGAAAATCCTGTCGAACACGATCTCGGTCCGCTTCGATGCCAATGTATCGCCGAACCTGCCGTGGAAATTCTATCCCGAGCACCCGACCGACACGGTCAGCATCGGCGCGCGCGACATGGCGATCTTCATCGCCGAGAATAATTCGGCGCATCCGGTCGTCGGGACCGCGAGCTTCAACGTCACGCCCGATCAGGCGGGCAAATATTTCACCAAGATCCAATGCTTCTGCTTCACCCAGCAACGGCTGGAAGCAGGGCAGCAGGTCCGCATGCCGGTGCTGTTCTTCGTCGATCCCAAGATCATGGACGACCCCGACGCGCGCGACGTGCAGGAAATCACCCTCAGCTACACCTTCCACCCTGTAGACGAGGGTAAAAAGGCGAGCTAAGGCCGCATCCAAGAGTCAATCAAGACCGGCGGGCGATGGGGAATCGCGACGCTGGGGCTGCTAAAAACGGGAAACACGCCATGTCCGGTGCGAAACATCATGACTATCACCTCGTAAATCCCAGCGTCTGGCCGCTCATCGGCTCGGTCGCTGCGCTCGTGATGTTCTTCGGGCTCGTCATGGCGATGCACGCCGACCATTTCGGCGGCATCGGCAAGTGGGTGCTCGGTCTGGGCTTCATGGGCGTGATCGCCACCTTCTTCAGCTGGTGGTCGGACGTCATCAACGAAGCGCATGCCGGCGACCACACCCCGGTCGTCCAGCTGCACCTGCGCTACGGCATGATCCTGTTCATCGCGTCCGAAGTCATGTTCTTCGTCGGCTGGTTCTGGGCCTGGTTCGACTTCTCGCTCTTCCCGGTGCCGATCGAATATGCCGAAGGCGCGGTTACCTCGCTGTTCGGCCAGGACGGCGCCGCGGCGATCACCATGTGGCCGCCGAAGGGCATCGAAGTCACCGACGCTTTCTCGCTGCCGCTGCTCAACACGCTGATCCTGCTCTGCTCGGGCACCACGATCACCTGGGCGCACCACGCGCTGATCCACGGCGACCGCGAAGGCCTGAAAAAAGGTCTGTGGCTGACGATCATTCTCGGCGCGGTCTTCTCAATGATCCAGGCCTATGAATATATGCATGCGCCGTTCGGCTTCGGTCAGAGCAACTATAGCTCGGCTTTCTACATGGCGACCGGTTTCCACGGTTTCCACGTGCTCGTCGGTACGATCTTCCTGATCGTCTGCCTCGTGCGTACCTACAAGGGCCACTTCACCCCGACGCAGCATTTCGGTTTCGAGGCCGCTGCCTGGTACTGGCACTTCGTCGACGTGGTGTGGCTGTTCCTCTTCATCATCGTCTATGTCTGGGGCGGCTGGGGCGCGCCGGTCGCCGCGCACTAAATTGCCGGCTGGCGATCCATCTCGAAAAGGGCAGCCGCCGGTCTGGCGCGCTGCCCTTTTTGGTCTCTGCCCCGAATGCGGCGCGTCGACCCTGTTCGACGGGCCGGTGAAGTTCGAGGAGAGGTGCCGCGTCTGCGCACTCGATTACAGCCGCTATAATGTCGGTGACGGCCCCGCGGCTTTCCTGACGCTGATCATCGGCGCACTGCTGATCGCGATTGCGCTGACACTCGATGCGGTCGTGCGACCGCCGCTGTGGGTCCATATCATCCTGTGGGTACCGCTGACTGCCGCCGCGGTCGTCTATGGCCTGCGCGTCGGCAAGGCGGCGCTGCTGGCGAGCGAGCACCAGCGTCAAGCCGCCGAAGGCCGTCAGGTGAATGACAAGCATGATTGAAACCCGAACAAAACGCTGGCCGGTGATCCCGACGCTTCTCGTCCTCGCGGCGGTGGCGGTGATGATCGCGCTCGGCGTCTGGCAACTGCAGCGCAAGAACGAGAAGGAAGCGTTGATCGCGCTGTTCCAGCGCAACATGGCGATGTCGTCGCTGGTCACCTATCCCCGGCTGCCGCCGGTCGAGGACCGGTTTCTCTACCGCAAGAGCAGCGTCGTCTGTCTGGAGCCCGTGCGATGGGATCCGCGCAGCGGTACCGACCGCAAGGGCAAGGCGGGAATCCGCATGATCGCCGACTGCCGCACCGGTGCCGAAGGGCCGGGCGTCCTGATCGACGTTGGCATCGGTGACGATTTCGCGTCGCCCAAATGGAAGGGCGGCACCGTGCAGGGGACGATCGTTCCCGGGCCCGAGCAACCGACGGTCATCGAACGCATGACGGGCAATGCGACGCCTGCGCGCGCGATGCTGATCGCCGATATGCCCATCGCAGGACTGCGCGCGAGCGCGGTCCCTTCGGCCGACGATACGCCGAACAACCATCTTGCCTATGCGGTGCAATGGTTCCTGTTCGCTGCGGCTGCGCTCGTCATCTATATATTGGCTGTCCGTCGCCGCTTGCGGCCTTGAGCCCGGCCCGCAGATATTTTTCCGCGATTTCCGAGCCGCGAAATGTTCCATTTTGCTTGAAATCGCTCTAGGCGCTGGGCCGCCATGGAATATATCAGCACCCGCGGCTCCGCGCCGACCCTCGACTTTCGTGCCGCGACGCTTGCCGGCCTTGCCAGCGACGGCGGCCTCTATCTGCCGGCGAAATGGCCGCAGATGTCGGTCGAGGAAATCCGCGCACTGGCGGGACTCGACTATGCCGAAACCGCGGTGCGCGTCATGCGACCGTTCGTCGAAGGCGTGCTGACCGAAGACGAACTGCGCGACCTCTGCCGCGCCGCTTACGGGCGCTTCAGCCACGATGCGGTGACTCCGATGGTCCAGCTCGATCATCGCCACTGGCTGCTCGAACTGTTCCACGGCCCGACGCTCGCATTCAAGGACGTCGCGCTGCAGTTGCTGGGCCAGCTGTTCGAGAAATTCCTCGCCGGCGGCGACACCGACATCACGATCGTGGGCGCAACGTCGGGCGACACCGGCTCGGCAGCGATCGAGGCGGTCGCGGGGCGCGAGCATATCCGCATCTTCATGCTCCACCCCGAAGGCCGCGTCAGCGACGTCCAGCGGCGGCAGATGACGACGGTGCTGGCGCCGAACGTCCACAATATCGCGATCGACGGCAGTTTTGACGACGCGCAGGCGATGGTGAAGCGGTTATTCGGCGATGCCGAGGCGCGCAGCCAGGTTACGCTGTCGGCGGTGAACAGCATCAACTGGGCGCGGCTGATGGCGCAGGTCGTTTATTATTTCTATGCCGCGGTCCGGCTTGGCGGCCCCGACCGCGCCGTCGCATTCTCTGTGCCGACGGGCAATTTCGGCGACGTGTTCGCGGGTTATGTCGCGGCGCGGATGGGCTTGCCGGTCGCGAGGCTCGTCGTCGCGACCAACGTCAACGATATCCTGCACCGCGCACTGACAAGCGGCGACTATAGCGCCGGGACGGTCACGCCGACCGCGACGCCCAGCATGGACATTCAGGTCAGCAGCAATTTCGAACGGCTGCTGTTCGACCTCGCGGGCCGCGACGGCGCGGCGATCACCGGGATGATGAGCGAGTTCGACAAGAACCGCGCGATGACGATTCCCGCCGATATGCTCGCGGGCGCGAGCGGGCTGTTTTCGAGCGCGAGCATCGACGGTGATGCGATGGCGCTTGCACTGCGCTGGGCGCAGGAGCATGGCGGGCAGATCATCGATCCGCACAGCGCGGTCGGGCTCGCCGCGGCGCGCGCGCTCGAGATCGATGCCGACATTCCCGTCGTCACTCTCGCGACCGCGCACCCCGCGAAATTCCGCGAAGCCGTCGAGCGCGCAACGGGTGTTCGGCCGCCGTTGCCCGCGCGGCTCGGCAATCTGTTCGACCGCGAAGAGCGCTACGAGTGCCTGCCCGGCGACTATGATGCGGTGAAAGCCTTCGTGCTCGCGGAAGCGGCGCGTGGCTGAGCTTCTGCCCCTTGTCACGCTTATTGGTGACGCGTGGGAGGATTACGGGCTGGTCGACAGCGGAGGCGGGCGCAAGCTCGAACGCTATGGGCCGTATCGCTTCATCCGCCCCGAACCGCAGGCAATGTGGGCGCCCGCGCTGCCCGCCAGCGAATGGGAAGCCGCCGACGGTGAATTTGTTCCCGCGTCGGACGACGATGGCGGCGGCCGCTGGTATTATAACAAGCCGGTGCCCGCCGAAGGCTGGCCGCTTGGCTGGCGCGAAACGCGCTTTACCGCGCAATGCACGCCCTTTCGCCATCTCGGCTTTTTTCCCGACATGGCGCCAGTCTGGGACTGGCTGCGCGAGCGCATTGCCGACAAGACCGAGCCGGCGTTCCTGAACCTGTTCGGTTATACCGGTGTCGGCAGCCAGGCGCTCGCCGCGGCGGGCGCGTCGGTCACGCATGTCGATGCGTCGAAGAAGTCGGTGGGACAGGCGCGCGAGAATGCCGCGCTTGCCGGAATGGCCGACAAGCCGGTGCGCTGGATCGTCGACGATGCGGGCAAGTTCACCGCGCGCGAAGTACGGCGCGCGCGGCGCTACGACGCGATCCTGCTCGACCCGCCCAAGTTCGGCCGCGGACCCGGCGGGGAACGCTGGCAGATCGAGGAAGGGCTTGCGCCGCTGCTCGCCGATTGCCGCCAATTGCTCGACGACGACAGCCGGGCACTGTTCCTGACCGTCTATGCCGTACGCATGTCGGCGCTCGCGATCGGTGAGTTGCTGGCACAGCTTTTCGCCGACCTGCCGGGCACGGTCGAATGCGGCGAACTCGCCGTTCGCGAAGAGGCGCGGGGGCTGCTGCTCCCCACGGCGATATTCGCTCGCTGGAGCCGCTGACCCGCGACGTCGGCGCGCTTGTTATTGCATACGTTTGCTGCACAGGAAGGGCGCAATCTGCTGTCCGGAAACGGACAGTTCGCGTTGACAATGAGAACGTTCCCATTTAGATAACGTTCACATAACGGATATGCCGCCGATAAAAGAGCGGCTGATTTGGGAGGAATGGGGATGCGGGCGTCTCAAAAACAGTGGCTTGCCAAATTTCTGGTCGGTACATCGGCGCTGCCCTTGATGGGCATCGCACAGGCGGCCGTTGCGCAGGAGGCGCCGGCCGGGGGCGAAGTGAGCGGCGACGAGATCGTCGTCACCGGCATCCGCGCCAGCCTTGCCGCATCGGCCGATATCAAGCGCGAGGCGCAGGGTGTCGTCGATGCGATCTCAGCCGAAGATATCGGCAAATTCCCCGACACCAATCTTGCCGAATCGCTCCAGCGTATCACCGGTGTGTCGATCGATCGCCAGAATGGTGAGGGTTCGCTGGTCACGGTTCGCGGTTTTGGTCCCGAATTCAACCTGGTGACGGTCAACGGTCGTCAGATCCCGACCGCGCTGATCGGCGATGGCGGCAGCGCGCCGTCGTCGCGCTCGTTCGACTTCGCGAACCTCGCCTCCGAAGGCATTGCGGCGGTAGAAGTTTACAAAAGCGGCCGTGCCACGATCGAGTCGGGCGGTATCGGCTCGACGATCAATATCCGCACGCCGCGTCCGCTGGACAATCCGGGGCTCCGCGGCAGCCTGGCAGTAAAAGGCGTGTACGACACCTCGCGCAACGAAGGGAAGCCGATCACGCCCGAAATCTCGGGCATCGTCAGCACGACTTTTGCCGACGACACCATCGGCATCATGATCGCGGGGTCGTATCAGAAGCGCAAATCGAGCACGAACCGCGCCAATGTAGGCTGGCGTGACGGCTATCTGGGCAGCGAGAATAATTGGGGTTCGCTGGCTAACCCCACCCGCATCGTCAACGGCGTCGAAGAACCCGATCCGCGTTATCCCAACATCACCAACCGTCCCGAGGGGAATGACGTCTATCAAGTGCCGCAGAATGCGTCATATGATCTCAACGACATCACTCGCGAACGCATCAACGGTCAGGCGGTGCTGCAATTCCGCCCGAGCGATGCGTTCACGGCGACGGTCGACTATATCTATTCGCGCAACACCGTCGAAACGCGGAACAGCAACGTCGGTGTGTGGTTCAACCACGAAGATACGTCGAGCGCATGGACCGATGGTCCGATCGCTGGACCGCTCTTCTACACCGAACGTTTCGGCGCCCCGGCCGGCGTTCCCGGTCCGAACGCGCTCTATGGCGGCAAGGATCTGTCGTACAGCGGCGCGCTGACCGAAAACCGCGCAGAGAATAATTCGCTCGGCGTCAATCTGGAATGGAAGGGGCCGGGCGGTGTCACGTTCGAACTCGATGCCCATCATTCGACCGCCGAGGTCAATCCGGTCAACCGCTTCGGGTCGAGCATGTCGCTGGGCAACGCCGTCTTCGGGGTCCGGAGTCAGTCGATCAATTTCGAGAACGACTTGCCGGTCATTTCCTATGACATGCATCCGGGCATCGATCCGCTGGATGCCGCGCTGGTCACACCGACGGGCAACGCCTTCCGCAACGCATTTTTCCGCAACCGGATCAATCAGGTGCAGCTACGCGGCCAATATGACCACGACGGCGGCTTCCTCGACAGCATCGATTTCGGTGTGTCGTACGTCGACAGTAAGGTGCGTTCGGCGTTCGGTACGATCCAGAACGACGACACCTGGGGTGGCGCGGGTCCGGCATCGAGTATTCCGGACGATATCTTCTCGCTCGTCACGCTTCCCGACAAATTCCCGGGGCTTGCCCGCGACGGGATGATCCAGAGCTTCTACGCCTTTGATTTCGAACGCATGGCTGATCTGGTCGAGCAGAATTTCCAGTCGTGCAGCAATCCGGCCTCGGGTACGGCCCAGCCGGGGACCTGTCTGGCCAATTTCAACACCGATCGGCGCATTTCCGAAAAGACATTGGCGCCCTATCTGCAGGTCGCGACCGAATTCGACCTGTTCCAGAATCCCGCGCATTTGGTGGCGGGCCTCCGTTACGAGACGACCGATATCGCATCGTCGGCGCTGGCGCCCGTCCCGGTAACGACGAGGTGGATCGGCGACAACGAACTGAACGTCGTTTTCGACGGCGGCGAGTTTACGCGGTTCAAGGGGTCCTATGACAACTGGCTGCCGGCGATCGACTTTGACATTTCGCCGATGGAAAACGTCAAGCTTCGCGCGTCGTACAGCCACACGATCACGCGCCCCGATTATGGCAGCATGCAGGGGGGGCGCACGCTCGACACGTTGTTCCGCGTTGGCGGCGGCACCGGTTCATTGGGCAATCCGGGGCTGATTCCCTACAAGTCCAAGAACATCGACCTGTCGGCCGAATGGTATTATGCCCGCGATAGCTATCTGTCGGTCGGATATTTCCACAAGGACGTCAAAAACTTCATCTCGTCGACACGGATCGATTATTCCGCGCCGGGGATAACGACGCCGATCGGTGGACCGCGCTACCAGGCGGCGCTCGCCTTCTATGGTCCCGATGCCACGGCGACCCAGATCCGCGAGTATATCATCGCCAACTTCCCCGACACGGTCACTGGCACGATCATCAATGCGGCACCGGGCGATCCGCTTGTCAATTTCGAGATCACGACGCCCATCAACAGCGACCAGACGGCCGCGATCAACGGCTGGGAATTCGCGCTCCAGCACAGCTTCTGGGATACCGGTTTCGGCGTGATCCTGAACTATACGATCGTCAATGGCGATGCGGTGTACGACAATACACAGCCCTCGTCGGTCGCCCAGTTCGCGCTAACCGGCCTTAGCGACAGCGCCAACGCGGTAGCCTATTATGATAAAAATGGTCTGCAGGCGCGCGTCGCGTGGAACTGGCGTGACGAGTTCCTCTCGGGGACGGGGGCCAATCCCCAGTACACCGAAGCTTATTGGCAGATCGACGCCAGCGCGAGCTATGAGTTCATCCCCGGCCTGACCGGTTTCGTCGAAGTCATCAACCTGACCGGTGAAGGTCGCCGCGGGCACCTTCGACACAAGAATAATGTCACCTTCGCCGAGCCGGGCTTTGCCCGCTACGCGGCGGGGGTCAGGTTCAGCTTCTAGGGCGAACGGCCACGTCCGCCGGATCGCAACCAAGAGGGTCGCGCCTTTCGGGGTGCGGCTCTTTTGCGTGACGGCGGCGGTGCGTTGGCATAGGATTGCTGACAATGAATATTATGGTCGAGAGGGTGGTCATTGTGGGCGGCGGTACCGCCGGCTGGCTCGCGGCCTGCTTTCTCGCCAGCGCCCGCCGTGCGGAAAAACTCGATATCACCCTGATCGAGGCGCCCGACATCCCGACAATCGGTGTCGGCGAGGGAACCTGGCCGACGATGCGCGCGACGCTGTCGGCGATCGGGATCGGCGAGGCCGAATTCCTTGCCGCCTGCGACGGGTCGTTCAAGCAGGGGTCGCGGTTCGATGGCTGGGTGACCGGTGCCGAGGGTGACCGCTATCTGCACCCCTTCACGTCGCCGCCCGCCGCGCCGATCGCCGAATTGCTTGCCGCCTGGCGGGCCGGGGCGCCCGATCTGCCGTTCGCGGCGGCGATGACGGCGCAGGCGCATGTCTGCGACCTCGACCTCGCCCCGCGCCAGCACGCGATGCCCGACTATCAGGGCGCGGCGAACTACGCCTATCACCTCGACGCCGGGAAATTTGCGGCGCTGCTTGCAGCGCATGCGGTTCAGCGGCTCGGCGTGCGCCATATTTCGGACCATGTCGTGGGCGTGGCGCGCGACGACGAGGGCGGCATCGCATCGGTCGCGACGCGCCGGAACGGCGATATTGCGGGCGACCTGTTCATCGATTGCAGTGGCCATGCCGCGCTGCTGATCGGCAGTCATCTGGGCGTCGAGTGGATCGACCGCAGCGATACGCTGTTCAACGACCGCGCCCTCGCGGCGCAGGTCCCGGTCGCTCCCGGCAGCCCGATCGCATCGCAGACGGTGTCGACCGCGCATGCCGCGGGCTGGATCTGGGATATCGGCCTGCCGGGGCGCCGCGGTATCGGTTGCGTCTATGCCAGCCGGTTCATGGACGACGATCTGGCCGAGGCGACCTTGCGCGCCTATATCGCGCGTGTCCTGCCCGATGCACCCGACGTCCCGGCGCGGCGCCTGACCTTTCCGACGGGGCATCGCGCGCGTTTCTGGGAAGGCAATTGCGTCGCCATCGGCCTGTCGGCGGGCTTCATCGAACCGCTCGAGGCATCGGCGATCGTGATGATCGAATTGTCGCTGAAGGCGCTCATCGACAATTTTCCGGCGCGTCGCGCGGCGATGTCGATCCACGCGGGCCGCTTCAACGAGCTGTTCCGGTATCGTTGGGACCGCATCGTCGAGTTCCTCAAGCTCCACTATGCACTCAGCCGGCGCGAAGAGCCCTATTGGATCGCGCAACGCGATCCGGTGCATATGCCGCCGCGTCTGACCGAGATGCTGGAACTGTGGCGCGACCAGCCGCCGTCGGCATGGGATTTCCCGCGCGTCGACGAAATTTTCTCGGCCGAAAGCCATCAATATATTCTCTATGGCATGGGCTATCCGGTGCCCGCCGACCTGCCAGCGAGCGAGCGGGCGGCCGCTTTGCTCGTCGGGAACCGGCAGCGCGCCCGCGCGCTCGCCGCGGCGCTGCCCGCCCATCGCGATTATCTCGACGCGCTCGTGCCGGGCACCCATAGCGCCGCGGCACGATAGGAAAGGAATTTGATGCCCCGCCACGCTGTCCTCGACAACAAGACCCACCGCGATCTGCGCATCAGGACCGACGCGGGGGCGGAGCTGGGCGACGACATCATGGCGACGCTGACGGTGCCGAGTGAATTCCGCCGCGTGCAGGCGCATTTTCCGATCCTGTTTCGCCGCGAGACCGGGCGTGAGGATTTCTCCGCGCTGGCGATGTTCGGTTTTCAGAGTGGCGAGAATCTGTTCCTCGACGGCGATCGCTGGGACGCGCGCTATCGACCGCTATCGGTTGCGATCCAGCCGTTCCTGATCGGGCGGCCGGCGAGTGGCAACGGTCCCGGGCAGATCCATATCGACATGGATCACCCGCGCATCGCCGCGACCGGCGAGGGCATCCGGCTGTTCGATGCCGACGGTATGGCGACGCCCTATCTCGACGAAATCGCCGGGCGGCTGGGCGACCTCGACGAAGGATATCGGGAGAGTGGCGCCTTTTACGACGCATTGCTCGCATATGACCTGCTCGAACCTTTCAGCCTCGAAGTCACGCTCGACGACGGATCGATCCATTCGCTCGTCGGCTTCCATATCATCGACGAAGCGAAGCTGCGCGCACTCGATGGCGAGGCGCTCGGCGCGCTGCATGCGGCGGGACATCTGATGCCGATGTTCATGGCGCTTGCGTCGCTGTCGCAGCTGTCGGTGCTCGTCGCACGCAAGAACCGCAGGCTGGCCGGTGGCTGAGCGCGACCGCGCCATATACGACCGCCTCGCGCCGGTGCCCGAGCGCGAATGGAATAAGGGGGCAGGGCTCGACGCGTTGCTGGAAGGCGCGCGCGAGCCCTTTGTCCTTCGCGGCCTCGTCGCCGACTGGCCGCTGGTGGAGGCGGGGAAGCGGTCGGCGCGCGACGCGCGGCGCTATCTGCTCGATCATGCGCGTGACCGTCCGTTCAAGGTGTCGATCGGCGCTCCCGGGCACGATGGCCGGCTGTTCTACGATACCGAAATGGAGATGAATTTCCGGATCGGGACCGGAAAGCTCGCCGATATCTTCGGCGGCGTCGATACCGCCGAGGACCGCGGCGAGAACCGCACCGTCTATCTCGCCTCGATCGATATCCCGTCGCATTTCGACGGGCTCGACGAAGCAAACCCGGTCGATCTGGGCACGCGTGATCCCCTCAAGAGCATCTGGATCGGGACGCGTACGAAGATTGCAGCGCATAACGATTTTCCGGACAATCTCGCCTGCTGCGCGGTAGGCCGGCGCCGCTTCACGCTGTTTCCGCCGCACCAGTTCCGCAACCTCTATCTGGGACCGATCGACAACACGCCTGCGGGCCGCGCGGTCAGCATGGTCGATTTCGATGCGCCCGATCTCGCAGCCTTCCCGCGTTTTGTCGATGCGATGGCCGAGGCGCAGACGATCGAACTCGAACCCGGCGACGCGATCTTCATCCCGTCGATGTGGTGGCACCATGTCGAGGGACTCGCCGCCTTCAACATCCTGGTCAATTACTGGTGGCGCGGTACGCCGGCCTGGCTGGGGCAACCGCAGGTCGCACTCAACCATGCGATCCTCGCGATCCGCGACCTGCCGCCCGAGGACAAGGCGATCTGGCGCGACCTGTTCGACCATTATGTGTTCGAGAATGACGACCGCGTTACCGACCATATTCCCGAAAAGGCGCGCAGCATCCTCGCGCGGCTCACCCCCGAAAGCGCCGGGCGCCTTCGCGCATTTCTCTTGAGGACACTCAGCCGATGAATGAAAACAAGAAGATCCAGCGCATCGTCATTGCGGGTGGCGGTACCGCGGGCTGGATGGCCGCGGCGGCTATCGCGCGTACGCTGGGGCAGACGGTCGACCTGACACTCGTCGAATCCGAGGCGATCGGGACGATCGGCGTCGGCGAATCCACCATTCCGCCGCTTGTCAATTTCAACCGCATCCTGCGCATCAACGAAGCCGATTTCATGCGCGCGACACAGGCGACCTTCAAGCTCGGCATATTGTTCGACGACTGGAGGGATCTGGGGACGCAATATTTCCACAGCTTCGGCCTGACCGGCAAGGATCACTGGTCGGCGGGCTTCCAGCATTTCTGGCTCTATGGCCGGACCAAGGGCCACGAGCAGCCCTATGACGATTATTGCATGGAGTTGAAGGCGGCGATCGAGGGCAAGTTCGCGCACCTGCCCGAAGACCGGATGAACTATGCTTACCAACTCGATTCCGGGCTCTATGCGCGCTTCCTGCGTCAGATGGCGGAGACCGACGGCGCGAAGCGGATCGAGGGCAAGATCGCGCGCGTCGAGCTCGACGGCGAGAGCGGTGATATCGCGGCGCTCGTCCTCGACGGCGACCGGCGGATCGAGGGCGATATGTTCATCGACTGCACGGGGTTCCGCGCGCTGTTGATGGAAGGCGCGCTCCACGCGGGGTTCGACGACTGGAGCAACTGGCTGCCGTGCGACAGCGCGATTGCGGTGCAGACGCCGAACATCCACCCGCCCGTACCCTATACACGCGTCATGGCGCATGACGCCGGCTGGCAATGGCGCATCCCGCTGCAGCACCGCACCGGCAACGGTATCGTCTATTGCAGCCGCTATCTGGACAAGGACGCCGCGCTCGACCGGATGCTCGGCAATATCGAGGGCGAAGTGCTAACCGAGCCCAATTTTCTCCGCTTCACCGCGGGCACGCGGCGGCACCAATGGTACCGCAACTGCGTTGCCGTCGGCCTGTCGGCGGGCTTCATGGAGCCGCTGGAATCGACTGCGATCCACTTGATCCAGCGCTCGGTGCTGCGCTTCATTCGCATGCTGCCCGCCGGCCGCGTCAGCGAACGCGACGTCGCCGAATTCAACGACCAGCAGATGCAGGATATGCTGCAAATTCGCGATTTCCTCGTTCTGCATTACAAGGTGACCAATCGCCGCGACAGCCCGTTCTGGCGTCATTGCTCGGCGATGCCGATCCCCGACACGCTCGCGCAGAAGATCGAGCTGTTCCGCGAAACCGGCCGCGTGTTCCGCAAGAATGAGGAGCTGTTTGCCGAGAATAGCTGGGTACAGGTGATGATGGGGCAGGGGATCGAGCCGCAAAGCTGGCACCCGATCGCCGAAAAGCTGCGCGATGACGAACTCGAGCGATTGCTTGAGACGATCCGCGGCGAAGTGCGGCAGACGGTCGCCAGCCTGCCCGCGCATCAGGACTATGTTGGCCGCTATTGCGGTGCGGCGGTCCCGCAAGCGGCGTAAATGGCGGAAATTATGGAAGCAGAGCGGGTTAGTGGCTGGCATTGTGGCGACGATGCGGTTAGCGATTGCGACACGATAGGGGGCCGGGAAAGATAATGGGGCGTCGGCGGCAGTCGGTTACGATCAAGCATGTTGCAGCCGACGCTGGCGTGTCGCTGCAGACGGTGAGCCGCGTCATCAACGACGAGCCCAATGTCCGGCCCGAGATGAAGGAACGCGTCCAGGCGTCGATCGACAAGCTCGGTTACGTTCCCTCGATCGCGGCACAGCGGATGAGCGGGTCGCGGTCGTATCTGATCCTCGCGATCAACGACCGCGAACGCACGATCGCCGACTGGCAGGGACGGCAGGGGGTCGACTGGGTCGACCAGATGCTGCTCGGCGGGATGCTGAAATGCGCCGAGTTCGGGTACCGGATGATCTTCGAACTGGTCGACACGCACAACGATCATGTCGAGCGCGAATTGCGCGCGGCGATCGCTGCGCTGCAGCCCGACGGGGTCATTCTGACCCCGCCGCATTCGGACAATCCGCTGATCGTCGGCCTGCTCGACCAGCAGAAAATCCCCTTCGCGCGCATCGGATCGCGCGGCGGAGCGGCGGGCATTGCCCTGACGATGGATGACGAAGGATCGGCGCGGCGCGCGACGCGGCACCTGATCGACCTTGGCCACCGGCGCATCGGCTTCATCGCGGGGTCGCCGGAATATAGTCTCAGCCGCTGGCGCATCGACGGCTGGCAGGGCGAGATGGCGGCGGCCGGCTTGGCGGTCGACGACCTGCTCGTCGAAGGCGACTTCACCTTTGCGTCGGGAACAGCCGCCGCCCGGCAATTGCTGGGCGGCGCAAACCCGCCCACCGCGATCATCGCGAGCAGCGACCAAATGGCGCTCGCGACGCTGGAGGTCGCGCGCGACCTCGGTATCGATGTGCCGGGGCAATTATCGATCGTCAGCTTCGACAATACTCCGGTCGTCCGCTTCACCCAGCCGGCGCTGACCGCGGTCGATCAGCCGGTCGCCGAAACCGCGTCGCGCGCGGTCGAAATGATCATCGCGGCACAGCGCGGCGCGCCGCGTCCGACCGAACCGACGCGCGTGCAGGGCGGCCTCGTCCCGCGCGGCTCCACCGCGGCGCCGCCAGTCGCCGTCCATGGCTGACGCGGGGGTTCCGCGCCGCCAGTCGCTTGCCTTCCTCCTGCTCTACGCGCTCGCCTCGGCGGGCGGCGCGATGGCCTATGTGCCCTTCCTGACGATCTGGCTGCCCGGACGCATGACCCAGCTTGCCGGTTCGGCGGACGTACAGACGCTCGGCTATGTCACTTTTTTCGGTGCGATCGCGGCCAGCGCCGGCGGCATCGGTTTCGGCTGGCTCAGCGACGTGACGCGCAACCGGCGCGGCTGGATTCTGACCGGGCTGGTCCTGACGATCGCCCTGCTGCTGATCGTCCCGCTGGCGCAGGGCATCTGGACGCTGGTGGGGATGATCGTCGCGTGGCAGCTCACGCTCAACATGATGCTTGGGCCGCTTGCGGCGTGGGCAGGGGACTGCGTGCCCGACGAACAGAAGGGCCTGCTGGGCGGATTGCTCGCCTTTTCGCCCGCGCTCGGCGGCTGGTCGGGGTGGCTTGTTACCTGGCCGGGACTGGTTTCGGCTGAACAGCGGCTCGTGGTCATCGCCCTGCTCGTTGCGACAGCGGTTCTCCCGGTGCTGCTGCTCGGCCGGCCGCGGCCCTTTCCTGAGCTCACGGCCCGACCGCCGGTGCGGACGTCGGGAGCGCTGCGGCCGCGGCCAAGCGGCCCTGCAGTGCGGATGTGGCTCGCGCGCCTGCTCGTCCAGATCGCCGAGGCGGCATTGTTCGCCTATCTGTATTTCTGGTTCCGTTCGATCGATCCCGGCATGCACGACAATGAAAAGGCGCGGCTGTTCGGCATGGCGCTGACGATCGCGATCCCGATCGCCCTGGCAAGCGGCCGCTGGGCCGATCGCAACAACCAACCCTTCCTGCCGCTTGTCGCCGCGGCGGCGATGTCCAGCCTCGGCATGGTCGGCATGGCGCTGGCGACGGGGCTCGACACCGCGAAGGCGAGCTACCTCGTCTTCGGCATCGCAACGACGGTGTTCCTGTCGCTCCATAGCAGCCAGACGCTGCGTATCCTGCCACGCTCGGACCGGCGCGGGCGCGACCTTGGCGTCTTCAACCTCACCAATACCGTGCCGTCGCTGATCATGCCCTGGCTGACGATCTCGCTCGTCCCCGGCTTCGGTTTCGACGCGCTTTTCCTGCTGCTCGCGGTGCTTTCCGCGATCGCGGTGCTGCTGCTCGCGACGATGCCGCGCCTGCGCTGACTCCTGGGAACAGATGGCTTGATTTCGTTCGGTCACTATGCGAAACGGAATTTTGATAACGTTCACATTAGAGGGATGGGAGAGACAATGCGCCGACAGGCAATGGTGATCGCGACTGCGCTGCTTCTGGCGGGAACCGCAATGGCTGCAACGCAGGATGCGGGTGACGCTGCGATTGTCCATCCCGAACTTTGGCCCGCGGCAAAGAGCCCGCCCGCCATCACCGATGCCGGGACCGAAGCGCGTATCGACGCGTTGATCAGGAAGATGACGATCGAGCAAAAGGTTGGCCAGCTCGTCCAGGCCGATATCAGCACGATCACGCCGAAGGATCTCGAAACCTATCCGCTCGGGTCGATCCTCGCCGGCGGCAACAGCGGCCCGAACGGCAATGAACGTTCAACCGCGGCCGACTGGGCAAGGCTCGTCGGCGAGTTTCGCGCGGTGTCGCTGCGCCCACAGGCGAACGGCGTCGCGATCCCGATCATTTTTGGCGTCGACGCCGTCCATGGCCACAATAATATTCCCGGCGCGACGTTGTTCCCGCACAATATTGGCCTCGGCGCCGCGCGCGATCCCGAACTGATCCAGCGCATCGGCGCGGTCACCGCCGCCGAAATCGCCGGCAGCGGGATCGAATGGACCTTTGCCCCGACCTTGGCGGTGCCGCAGGATCTGCGCTGGGGCCGCAGCTATGAAGGCTATGCCTCCGATCCGAAGCTGATCGCCGAATATGCGAAAGCGATGGTGATTGGCCTCCAAGGGCCGCTGGCTGCGGGCAAGACGGTAAGTGCACAGCATGTCGCCGCCACCGCCAAGCATTTCCTCGCCGATGGCGGGACGTTCGAGGGCAAGGACCAGGGCGACGCCAAGGTCGACGAGAAGGAGCTGATCGCAAAGCATGCCATGGGCTATCCCGCTGCGATCGATGCCGGGGCGCTGACCGTGATGGCCAGTTTCTCGAGCTGGCAAGGGGTCAAACACCACGGCAACAAGGGCCTGCTCACCGACGCACTCAAGGACAGGATGGGCTTTGCGGGCTTCGTTGTCGGCGACTGGAACGGGCACGGGCAGGTTGCGGGGTGCAGCGTCACCGATTGTGCGCAGTCGATCAACGCCGGGCTCGACATGTTCATGGCGCCCGACAGCTGGAAGGGGCTCTACGACAGCACGTTGAAGCACGCAAAGGACGGCACGATTTCGGCGGCGCGGCTCGACGACGCGGTGCGGCGTATCCTGCGCGTGAAGTACAAGCTTGGCCTGTTTCCAGAAGGCCATGTCGACCGCAGCATCGTGAAGGCCGTCGGCACGCCCGAGCATCTGGCGGTCGCGCGCGAAGCTGTCGCCAAGTCGCTCGTCCTGCTCAAGAACAACGGCAGCGTCCTGCCGATCAAGCCTGGCGCGCGCGTGCTCGTCACCGGCCCGGCCGCCGACAGCATGGCGATCCAGTCGGGTGGCTGGACGATCAGCTGGCAGGGGACAGATGTTACCCACGCCGACTTCCCCAATGGCCAGACGATCTGGGAGGCGCTGGACAAATCGGTGCGCGATGCGGGTGGCGTCGCGACCCTGTCCGACGGCGGGGTGTACAAGGAGAAGCCCGACGTCGCGATCGTCGTGTT